>CADCWJ010000465.1 GCA_902806365.1 uncultured Thermomicrobiales bacterium | reverse complement strand
CAGACCCGGGCACCGATACCCTGACCGCGAAGGTCCGCACGCGTGCACGTTCCGCCATAGCCGCCAAGTGTCACCGGCCGTCCCTCGAACGCGATGCTCCGCTTGAATACGGAGACGCAGCCGACCACCACATCCCCGGATCAGGCGAGCACCGATCCGATCGGCTCCGCCACGAAATGGTCAAAGATCTCCTCGGCAGGCACATCGGCGAAGCACGCAACCTGCAGCGCGTGCTTGTCCGCCTGCATCGTGTCCGTCATGTCGCTCTCGCGGATATAGGCCACCCGCAACTCACCTTGATCCAGCGTCACGCCACACGAGTCCTTCGTCATGTCACAGCAAAGGAATATGTCAATATTGCAGAGTAAAAGCTCCCAACGGCAAGGCGCGAGTGTAGCGTGCGGCGAAGTCGCCGCCGAGTGTGATCACCTCGCCGCGAACCGGCGTCACAGCCAAGGACGCTGCCCTTGAGCGGGTGCGGCCCAGGCGTTGGTCCGATGCCACGGTCCAGGATGGTGGGAATACAGGGCGGCTGGCAGGTGCGCGAGGCACGCCGGTCGTGTCCGCTCAAACGGCGTTGACGATCGCAATCGCGAACCCGTCGTACCCCTTGGCGCCGACCGTCTGGATCGCCGTCGAACTGACCCGCGGCTCGGCCGCGATCAGGTCGATCATCCGGCGCACCCCGAGCACATCGGACGCATCGCTGGCCCCGTCGATCACCCGCCCGTCGCGCACCACGTTGTCGATCACGATCACGGTACCGGGGCGCGACAGCCGCAGCGCCCACGCGAAATAGTCCGGATTGCTCGGCTTGTCGGCGTCGATGAAGATCAGGTCGAACGGCCCGGAGCCCTCCGCCTGGAGCGCCGGCAGCGTCTCGATCGCCCGCCCGACCCGGATCTCGACGATCCTGTCCAACCCGGCCCTGGCGATGTTGTCGCGCGCGACGCCGGCGTGCTTCAGCTCGTATTCCAGCGTGATCAGGTGGCCATCCCGCGGCAGCGCCCGAGCCAGCCAGATCGTGCTGTAGCCGCCGAGCGTGCCGATCTCGAGGATCGACCGTGCACCGCACATGCGAGCCATGATCTGGAGCAGCATGCCCTGGTTCGGCTCGATGTTGATCGCCGGGATCCCCGCCGCCTGTGTCGCGGCCAGCGCCGCTTCCAGGGCGTCATCCGCCGGGATCAACGCCTCGCTGAAATACCGATCGACCGCCGCCCATTGGTCCTGTCTCCGTTCCTCTGCCATTCACCCTTCCCCATTTCCTCGATCCACAATGGCGATACCTGCGGTGTCGTGCCCCGTTCGAGACCGCTACCTTACCCGCAACGTGCCCAACCCGGAACCCCGGACGTTGCCATGCGGAGTGACACGTACATTGCCCGCAATCGGTAAAGACAGGGACCGCGGAGGTCGGTCATGGGAAACCGCGATGCGCCTCGTACCGGATTCCCCCGCCCGGGGCGATCCGGAGCGAGGCGTCCATACCTGGATGAAACAGGGCGTATTGGCGTCCGGGTCCTGGAGCCAGGTCGCCTTCGCTCCCCACGGCATCGCTTCGGGCGGTTTCGTGAAGGTGACGCCCCGGTCAACTAGCGACTGGCAGGTCTCTCGATGCCCGCGACGCTGAGCCAGAAGGCGCGGTCGCCGCCCGGCTTTCGTCCGGCACCGTGTGCGAGGCGGGTCGACCGAACCGCTCCATTCCACCGTCTGCGCGTCCACCGGTCCCCGTCGTATCCGCTCCAGTTCGTCGTGCCTTGCCGCCAACGCGCAATCCCCCGCCACCCTGCTCGGGCGACGGGGGATTGCGGAGCACGGCTGGATGGGGAGCGGGGTTCAGCGACCCCGCCAGCCCGGGGAACCACCGATTACTGGCACTCCCACTCGCTGCGCCGGCCGTTTGCCCACATCCACCCCGCGGCGTTTGCGCTCGCGACCGGGTCGAAGATGTTTTGGCCCGCGTACGGCGTCGTCGCCCAGGTGCTCGGCAGGAACTGGAAGAGCCCGCTGGCGTTGCTGCTGGGGTTCACCGCGGTCGGCACGAGATTCGACTCGCAGTCGGCGACCCGCAGCATGTCGGCGCGGGACTGCCCGTAGGCGTCGGCCGCCGCGTAGATGATCGAGACGATATCGCCGCTGCCCTCTCCATTGCGCGGAGCGGCCGGCGGTGGTGCGGGTGCCTCGGCCGCATCGTTCCCACCGAAGATCGAGGCGGTGTGGGCCCAGCCGCTCCGGTCGCTGTAAACGATGCTGGAGAAGCCGTTGGCGCTGTCGCCGGTCAGGAGGACCAGGCCGCCATCGGGGATCACCGAGATCACCGCGTCGTCGGTGCTCGGGCCAGCTCGGAAGTTGACCGGACCGTCGACGACGTTGACCTCGCCCGTCCGGCCACCGCCCGTCACCGGGCCATTCCCGGTACCGCCGATGGTCAGGTAATCACCGTAGGCGAAGCCGGCTACCCCCTCGAAGAGGACAGGGTAGAAGCCATTGACGGGGTCACCGGTGGTCTCGACGCTCTCCCCGGCCAGTATCACGTCCAGAATCGGGGCGTTCAGCGCGGGAGCGGCCCGCAGGTTAAGATTGTCGGTCGTCTGGGTCGAGGCGGCGCGCGCCACGGAGGGCATCGCGATGAAGCCGCCGAAGAGCATGGTGACCAGCGTCACGATCGAGACGGCCCGGAACAGACCGGAGCCGGCTTCAGTAACGCGGAACGGCAGGAATGACATGACAAAGAACTCCCTGGGTCCGGTTTCGGGATAAGGGCGTGCGAAGACAACCGGCCGGTCGCGTCACGCAAGCGGCACGGCGGCGGGCCGGACAGCAGTCCAGATGGGGCGTCACGCACGAGCCCGAAAGACGGATCGGATTGGAAAGGATGTCGAAAGAAATCGGTCTGGTTCCCGGCGTCCGTCCCTCAAACGTTGCCAGGAGGTGGGTTCGGCGCACCCTGCCTGTCCACGGTCAGGACCGGGATCGGGGCATGCGCAGCCGAAGCCATTGGGATATGGGCAAGACCTGCAACCGCGTCCTCCAGCCACGGACGTTCACGGTGTCATCTTGCGCGGGGAACCTTACTCCATCCAAAGTGCCGGCTGTCAAACGGGAGATGGCCGTCCCGGATCATCATCCCTGACGGTGAGGCAT
>CADCWJ010000464.1 GCA_902806365.1 uncultured Thermomicrobiales bacterium | reverse complement strand
CGGCGATCCGGAGCCCCTCAGCCTCGATGCCGCGGCGGAGGTCGATCAGCTCGTCGAGCGTCCACAGCTTGCCCCCGTTCCGGGTGAAACCCCAGTCCGGGCCGATGCTGGCCGAGCGCGGAATGCGTGGTCCTTCGGCGAAGTAGTCCACGAGGTGGGCGACGATGTGCGTCGCGCCGGCCTGCCGCGCGAAGCGGTAGTTGTCCGGCGTCAGCATGTGACGGTAGAGCCCAAGCCCGAGTTTCATCCGGCATTCTTCCGCGTCGCTCGTGTCACGTCGTCGATCTGCGGAACTGTAGCACCGGGGCAAACGTTCGTCTCCGGGCGTGCGGCGGTGTGCTTCCGCCACTGGTCCGGATACGATGCCCAAACTGATCGCAAGCCACAGGGAGAGCATCGGACGACGGATGGAAGGGGGCGGCGCATGGCAGAACGAAAAATGCGGATCGCGGTCGGGCAGTTTAGCGAGCTGACCGACGAGATGCTGCGGTTCGCGGTCCAGATCGGCGTGGGCGGGGTGCAGATGAACACCCCGCGCCTTCCCGGAACCACGCGCTGGGAGGAGGCTGTTCTGCGGGAGTTGGTGCGTCGCTGCGAGGCGCACGGCCTGACGCTCGAAGCGATCGAGAACGTCCCGATCCACTTCTACGACCGAGCGATGCTCGGGCTCCCGGGCGGTGACGAGCAGATCGCCAACTATCAGGAGACGATCCGCGCCGTCGGCGCGGCCGGGATCCCGGTGCTCGGGTACCATTTCATGCCGAATGGGGTTTGGCGCACGTCGCGCACCACGCCCAGCCGGGGCGGTGTGCAGGTCACGTCGTTCGACATGGCGCTGGTGGAGGCCGCGGAGCGCGACGGAAACCGGGACGAGACCGCCCGTCGCGATGGCTGGATCAACGGTTTCACCGGGCCCGGCGACACGCATGGCCCGTTCCCGGCCGAGGCAATGTGGGCCAACTACGAGGCGTTCATGCGGGCGGTCCTGCCGGTGGCGCGGGAGGCGGGGGTGGTAATGGCGCTGCATCCGGACGACCCGCCGATGCCCGCGCCGCTGCCAATGCTCGGTGGGGTTGCGCGCCTGTTCTCCGATGTCGATGGCTTCAAGCGAGCCGAACGGATCGCCGAGGCGAGTGGCGCCGGCGACGCCTGGGCGCTGGATCTCTGCCTCGGCTGCTGCTCGGAAATGGTTGGTGGAGCGTCGAACGTGACCGCGATGATCGAACATTTCGGCCCGCGCGGGCGGATCGCCTACGTGCATTTCCGCGATGTGCAGGGCACAATGCCCGCGTTTCAGGAATGCTTCCTCGGCGAGGGGAACTGGGATCCGGTGGACGTTCTGCTCCTGTTGAAGCGAAGCGGTTTCAACGGATTCCTCCTCGACGATCACGTCCCGCACATGGACGGCGACACCCCATGGAATCACCGGGGGCGGGCACAGGCGATCGGGTACATGCAGGGGCTGCTGGCGATGGCCGAGCGGGTGGCGGCGTGAGCGACGCTGGGTTCATGCGGTGGTACCGCCTCGGCTTCGCGCTGCTCACGCTGGCGGCGATCGCGTATCAGTTCAGTGTGGGTGCCCGCCGGGTCGATTTCGTGCCGGCCAACTTCTTCAGCTTCTTCACGATCCAGAGCAACCTGATCGCGGCCGGCGTCTTTCTTTACCTCGCCCTGCGTTCCCGATCGGACACGCACTCGTTTGCGCAGATGGACCTGCTTCGGGGCGCGGCGGTCGCGTTCATGGCGACAACGTTCATCGTCTACGGGCTGTTTCTTTCCGGATACGAGGATGCGTTGCAGACCAGCGAACCGTGGGTCAACACCGTGCTCCACAAGATCTTTCCGCTGGTGGTCATCGCCGATTGGCTGATCGACCGTCCCGGTGCCCGAATTCCGTTCCGGAGTGCGTTGATCTGGGCCGCCTATCCCCTGCTCTACCTGGTCTATTCGTTGACCAGGGGCCCGGTCGTCGACTGGTATCCCTATCCCTTTCTCGATCCCGACCAGGGCGGCGGCTACCCCGGTGTCATTGCGACCAGCGCCGCGATCGCGGCCGGCTTCGTGGCGATCACCTGGCTGATCGTGACCTTCGGCCAGCGCCTCCGGGTTCGGTTCGAGGATGCGTGAGGCAATTCCAGGCGGCCCCGCTACGGCACTGGATGAGACGCCGAAACGACGCGGCTCATCAGCGCCTTTGCGGCGGCGAGCTCATCCTCCACGATCGTGTGGTGGAGACCGCCATAGCGGCGGAAATCGACCTCGGCGCCAGCGTCCCGGAATGTTTGCGCCGAACCCTCGGCGAGCGCGATGTCGATGTGGGCATCCATGTCCCCGCAGCCGATGAAGACCGGCACCCCGGAGAGGTCCGGCAGGGGCGCTCGCGCATCGTCCGGCGCTCCGATCAGCGCTCCGGCGAAGGCAATCACCCCGCCGACCGGGCGGGAACCCCGTGCCGCGTACTCGAGCCCGAGGCAGGCCCCCTGGGAGAACCCCCCGATCACCACCTGATTCGCCGGAACTCCGGCGGCGTGGGCGGAATCGACCAGGTCGTCGATCACACGCAGGGCGGATGAGAGGAACGGCTCGTTCCGCTCGACCGGCTCCAGGAAGCGATGGGGATACCACTGGTTCCCGGCCGCTTGCGGGGCCAGCCAGGCGATGCGGCCGTTTGTGCCCTCCGGGGACAGGTGCGCGGCCAGCCGGATGATCTCGCTGCCCGACGAACCCCGGCCGTGGATCAGGATGCCCACGGCGGCGGCACCATCGAGGGGGGCTCCCGATTCGATCAGGCGTTCACCCTGATGCGGGTGTGGTCGTGGCTCGCTCATGAGGTGATCGTCTCCACGGCGAGGCCGTACTCGCGGGTCGTGATCCGCTGGCTCGTGTCGAGCGGGACAATGCTGGCCTCGATCTCGGCCCGGCGCGGCTCCAGGAACGGTGGAAGGGCCAGCGATTCGCCCATCGTCTCCAGCGACTCATCGGTCGCAAAGCCCGGGAGGTCGCTCGAAATCTCGAACAGCACGCCGCCCGGCTCGCG
>CADCWJ010000463.1 GCA_902806365.1 uncultured Thermomicrobiales bacterium | reverse complement strand
CCGATCGCGATTGATCCTTTGCCGCGCAGCCGGAAGCGATCGGCGGCATTCGTGGCGACGAGTTGGGCGATCCGTGCGGATGGGATTCTCCGCTCCAGGCACGCCGGGATGATCGCCGCGAGCAGATGCTGGCAGCCGGAGATCCCACCCCACACCGCGAAGAAATCGTCACCGGCTTTCATGGAAAGAGGTGCCGGCGAATGGTCGGAGGCGATCCAGTCGACATCTCCCATCTCCAGGGCGGACCAAAGCTCCTCCCGCGTCTGCCGGTCGCGGAGGGGCGGCGCGCACTTCGCGAGCGCGCCGATGCGCTCGACATCCTCGTCCGTGAAGAGGAGGTAATGCGGGCACGTCTCGCAGGTAACGTCGATACCCCGGCCCTGGGCCTCCGCGATAATCGCCACGCCATTCCCGGTGGAGACGTGCACGACGTGCAGCGCACACCCGGCGGCATCCGCGAGGGTGATCGCCCGTCCGATTGCTTCCAGCTCGGCGACAACCGGACGACTGGTGAGGTAGTCACGGACGCTTGTCTTCCCGGAACCGCGCAGGCGGGCGGCGATGCCGGCCGTGATGTCCTCGTTCTCGGCGTGAACCGCCACGGGCAGTCCCAGACGGGCGGCGGTGGTCATCCCCTGGAAGAGCGTATCGTCGTCGGCGCGTTGAAAGTCGTCTGTCCCGGAGGCGGACATGAAGGCCTTGAAGCCAACCACCCCGCAGTCGGCCAGATCTTCCAGGTGATCCAGGTTCTGAGGCGTGAGCCCGCCCCACAATCCGAAGTCGACGTGCGATCGCCTCTCTGCCGCAGCGACCTTTGCGTCGAACGATGCACGGTCGAGCGTGGGCGGGATGGCGTTGAGCGGCATCTCCAGGCAGGTCGTCCCGCCGCTGGCGGCAAGAGCGGCGCTTCCGCTCGCCCACCCCTCCCACTCTGTCCGGCCCGGCTCGTTGAAATGGACGTGTGGATCGACGACACCCGGGTAGACGACGGCGCCGCCCAGATCGATCTCGTCACAGGCCGTGCCGCTGAGCTGGAGCTCGATTGCGGCAAAGACCCCGTCGATGATGCCGACGTCCGCGCGTGCCTCAGGCGTGCTTGAGACGACCGAGCCGTTGCGAACGATGAGATCGAAGTGCGGCACATCAGGTCTCCCGACAAGCTCGTCTCGTACGGGTCAACGCATAGGCAATCACGCAGTGATTGAGCGGACGCGGCCCATTCATGACCGCCCGCACACGCCCACAATCCGCGCGGCACGACGAACGTGTTTCCGCCAACTCGGGCGATCACACGGG
>CADCWJ010000462.1 GCA_902806365.1 uncultured Thermomicrobiales bacterium | reverse complement strand
CCTGCGCGTGCTTGGTCAGGTCGTCATAGACGATCAGCGCGTCGCGGCCCGATTCCATGAACTCCTCGCCCATGGCGGTGCCGGCGAACGGTGCGAGGTACTGCAGCGGAGCCGGATCGGACGCCGAGGCGACGACGACGATGGTGTGCGCCATCGCATCGTTCTCTTCGAGAATCCGGACGTTCTGTGCGATCTGGGCCCGCTTCAGGCCGATCGCCACGTAGATGCAGAGCACGCCGGTATCGCGCTGGTTGATGATCGTGTCGATCCCGATCGTCGACTTGCCGCTCTGGCGGTCGCCGAGGATCAGTTGCCGCTGGCCGCGCCCGATCGGGGTCATGGCATCGATCGCCTTTATCCCGGTCTGCAAGCCGGTATCGACATCCTGGCGCTTGACGACGCCCGGAGCGATCCGCTCGATCTCGCGCCGCTTCTCTGTATGGATCGGGCCCTTGCCGTCGATCGGCTCGCCGAGGGCGTTGACGACACGTCCCAGAAGGCCGTCGCCAACCGCGACGGAGTAAATTGCGCCGGTCGTCCGGACCTCGTCGCCCTCCTCGATTGTCGTGTAGTCGCCCATGATGATGACCGAAACCGTATCCTCACCGAGGTTGAGGACAAGCCCCTGTGTGCCGCTCTTGGTGAACTCCACCAGCTCGCTCTGCATCGCCTGGCTCAGACCGTAGACGGTGGCCACGCCGTCGCCGATGCCGATGACCTGACCGACGTTCGTAATCGATGCTTCGTCCGAGAAACCCTGGATCTGCTGCTTGAGCAGATCGCTGATTTCGGTCGCGCGTACCGCCATGATCGCTCCATTCCTTTGCGGCATCAGCGCCGCACCGCGCGGTACTGACTGCTGCCGGGGTAGATCGTCGAGTTGCTCTTCATTCATTGTACGCCCGGGCGGCGAGAACGACCGGACAGGGATCAGACCGGCGCCAGGCGTGCGCGAAGGCGTCGAAGCTGGTTCGTGACGCTGCCATCGATCACCTGATCGCCGGCTCGGGCGATGAAGCCGCCGATGATCTCCGGATCCTCGGTCAGCCGCAGCTCGACCTCCTTGCCCAGGATGCGCTTGAGATGCTGCTTGACGAGGCGTTGACCGTCGGCGTCGAGCGGGTCGGCAGTCGTCACGTCGACAAGCACGATGCCCTGCTCGGCCCGCACCGCTTCCTCGAAGCGCTCTGCGATCTCCGGAAGCAGCGTGACCCGGCGCTGCTCGATCAGGATGTGCGCCAGGTTGCGGGCTTCGGGGCTAACCTGAGTCAGGGAGTCCTCGAGCGACGCGAACTTGCGACTGGCCTGGACGCCAGGATTTTGCAGGTACTCCCGTACCTGCGCGTCACTCACCAGATTGCGCAACATGTCGAGGTCGCGCTGCCAGGCAGCAAACGAGCCGCCATCGCGCGCGAGCTCGATCACCGCCTGCACATAGCGTTTCGCTGATCCGGTTGCCATCGGTCGCTCCTCGTCTCCTGAGATGACGCAGTTCCCTCGGCGACCGTCCGTTACGAGTTGCGGGACGGCCGATACGAGACGCTGGATTGATTCGGCTTGGCATCCGCTCCGGGTTCACCAGTCGGTTCCGGTGGTGGACTGCCGGTGTCAGCTACTGGAGAGGAAGCGACCGGGACGTCCACCGTTTCCGGCGCATGAATGGGGTCCGTCGGGGATTCTCCACGGGAGATCGTGGCCGTTCCGGCACGTTGCGGTTCCTGTCGAAGCGTCGTTTCCGCTGCCCCGCCGGGGAAATCACCGTTCGTCGATACCCGGGACGCATCCGCCAGCGTCTCCTCGATGAGCTGGGTCTGGGCCTTGGGGTCGAGCTCCTTGCGGATGATGCGTCCCGCCGCCATGACGGCGAGATCCGCGACCTCGCGCCGCAGCAACTGCCGCGCCTGCTCTGCTTCCTGCCGCAGCGATTCCTCCGCTCGCGTCAGGTAGGTCTCAGCCTGGGTATTGGCTTCCTCGCGAGCACGGGTCAGCATCTGCTCCCCATTTGTACGAGCGGTGGACAGGATGTCCTGCGCCTCACGCCGGGCTTCGAGCAGCACTTCCTCGTTGCGCGCCTGGGTCGAGCGCAGCTCCGCCTGCATCCGTTCGGCGGCGGCCATGCTTTCGCTGATTCGATGCTGGCGCTGATCAAGCACATTGACGATCGGGCCAACGGCGAATTTCCAGAGAAGCCAGATAAACGCGAGAAATGCGATCAACTGGATGAGCAGCTGCCATCCGTTGATTCCGAGTTGATCCATTGTCGGCCACTCCTTCGTGGGTCGCCGTGCCCTGCCCCATGCCCGACTCCGGCGATGGCAAGCCGCCGGTGAGGAAGCGACCTCCCTCACCGGCGGTTGTCACCGGACGATCAGGAGGACTAGATGACGAAAGCGATGATGATGGCGATAACGAAGGCGTAGATCGCGACCGCCTCGGCAAGCGCCGCTCCGACGATCATCGTCGTCCGGATCTCGCCCGCCGCTTCCGGGTTGCGACCGATGGCTTCCATCGCGCCCCGAACCGCAAGGCCGAGTCCGATACCCGGGCCGAGGGCGCCGATCCCGATCGCGAGTGCCGCGCCGATCGCCTTGGCCGCGTCGACTCCTTCTGGTCCTGTCATTCCGTCAAACACGTGATGGTTCCTCCTGCCGGTACCGGTCGATCGTCTCGACGGCCCGCTTTGTTGTGAGTGCTTGGGCGACACATCGTCGCCCCTTGTGACCTAAAGGTATCGAGACCTGAGTCACCCTCCTGCTGCCTCCGGACACCCTAACGTGGTGCCGGTGCTCAAGGTGACACAACTCGCAAAGGGAATCAGTCGCCCGAAGGCACCGGTGCCGCCCCGACCGAGCGCGTGGGATCGGGCGTTGGGGCGTCTACGGAATGCTCATCGGCGTGATGGTCATCATGGGAGCTGGCCGCTGCGAGCGAAATGTAGATCAGCGTCAGGAGTGCGAAAACGAGGGCCTGGATGGTCCCGAACATGACTTCAAGCCCGACGAAGATGATCGGGACGAACACCGGAAGCAGAGCGATCTTGATGGCGTTGGCCATCGCGTACATGACTCCGAGCAAGACTTCGCCGGCGAAGACATTGCCGAAGAGACGGGCCGAAAGCGAGAGGATGCGGGAGAACTCCGAGATCAACTCGATCGGGAACAGAAACGGCGGGTCGGCCATATGCTTGAGCCGCCCGACCACGCCGTGGGCGGAAATCCCGGCGACCTGGACCGCGGTGAATGTCAGCAAGGCCAGAGCAAGCGTCATGTTCAGGTCAGCGGTCGGCGCCCGGAAGATCGGCGTCAGCGTCGAATGCTCCTCTTCCTCGGCTGCCGCTCCATCGGTCTCGCTCAGGGGCACGTCGGACACCGTGGTGTCGGTCGGATCATCCCCATGACCGGTTGCGGCGGCGGCCGCCTCGGACTCCGGAGTCGACTCGCCAGCGTGGCTCAGATCGACGGCGGCAACACCATGGTCCTCACTCTCTTTCTCGTCATGCGTGATCCCGATGGTGCCCATGCCAGGCAACAAACCGGAAAGGTTCGAGAACAGGATGAAGATGAAGATTCCGGAGATCAGGGGGAAGATGCGCCGACCGAGTCGCTTGCCGCCGGTGCCTTCGACCAGCCCGAGCAGGAACTCGATGATCAGTTCGACGAAGCCCTGGCCACGGCTTGGGATGTTGGATGCCCGCCGCCCGAGATACCCGAACACGGCAAGCACAATGCCCATGACGAGAAACATGGTGACCATTGAATTGGTCACCGGAATCGGTCCAACGTGGAAAAGGGTCTCGGCGCGCAGGGAGATGTGAAGATCATCCATCGATTGGCGTCTGCTCCTGACCCTCGTGGTCGATCGAAACCGTGGACTCGAGCGTTCCGGGAAGTTCTCGCAGGACCGGCATGGCGGTGTTGATACGGGACTCCGACAAGGGTGATCTGGGTCAGCGCGGGGGCTGCCTCTTCCCGTCTCGGGAGGCTCGCGTGCCGCGCGCGATCGTCAGGGCCACCGGGCCGCCCCCCTGCCGGTCCCGGCCGATCTGCGT
>CADCWJ010000461.1 GCA_902806365.1 uncultured Thermomicrobiales bacterium | reverse complement strand
TCGGCCGATGACGTCCGGACGTTTGCGGAATCGCTGGATGTTCCAATCGTTGAGGATCCGTCCAATCGCGATCCCGCGTTCCGCCGCAATGCGATCCGGCACGACGTGTTGCCCAGGCTGGAAGCGATCGCGCCCGGTGCAGAAGGCTGCCTGGCCCGCTTCGCCCGGTTGGCCGGAGACGACAGCGACGAGCTGGAGCGTCAGGCGCGGGAGGCGCTGATGGAGGTGGGGACCCCACAGGTGCTGGATCGCGGTTGGCTTCTGGAGCGTCCGCTGGCGATCCAGCGGCGTATTGTGACGCAATGGTTCGGAGGATTGGCGGGCGGTGTCGAGCTGTCCGAAAATCGGATCGAGCAGGTGTTGACGGTCGCGCGAACCAACGGGGGCGTCAGGGAGATTGAGGTCGGGTCGCGGTGGTCGATCGTGGTCCGGCGGGTCGATCTCGTCGTCACACGACCGCGCCCCGACAGGCGTTGATCCTGATCGCTTCGGTTGCCGCTCAGCGGTAGTTGTGCGACGCCGGGGCGATTGCCTTGATGTTGACGTCGTTTTTCGGCCCATCCGCTGATCCGGTGAGGCGCACGAGCTGGATTCGTTCAGGATTGGCCGGTTGCGTGGAGGGATCCTCCCACCCCTTGTCGGCATTGGGGGTCGCGAAGGTGATGTTCTCCATCGAATGCAGCCGCTCGGCGACGATGTTGACGTTGTTGTTTGCCAGCTGCAGCCTGCCCTCGATGATGAGCATCGGAGTCGAGCGGACCTCGAGCCGTTGTCGCTCGTAGAGATCGGGATAAACGACGACGTTGACCAGCCCGAACTCATCTTCAAGCAACAGGAAGGTGATCCCCTTCGCGGTGCCCGGTCGCTGCCGGCAGACGATCAGACCGGGAATCCAGAGCTTGAACCCGTCCGGGAGCCCGGCCAGCTCCCGGATCGAGACCAGGTGGCGGGGCAGGCGGGAGCGCAGCAGGTACATCGGGTGGAAGCGGGTCGAGAGACCGAGTGTCCGGTATTCGTCCGCCATCCGTTCCCATGATGTTGTCGCCGGCAACTCCACATGATCCTGCTCGGTGGGGAGCGCCAGCGGCAACTGCTTGCCGGCGATTCGCCTGGTGTGGCGGTCCATAAAGCCCGCTGGCGCGATGAACAGACCGATCTGCCACAGCATCTCACGGAGCTGCAACCCGAATCCGTCACAGGCGCCGGAAGCGATCAGGTTCTGGATCGCGTCGGGTCGCAAGGCGACGCGCCGGATCAGATCGGCCAGCGAGCGGTAGATATCGTTGCGGCGGCGCTCCTCGACGATCCGCTCG
>CADCWJ010000460.1 GCA_902806365.1 uncultured Thermomicrobiales bacterium | reverse complement strand
GAGACGATCGTCGACCGGGTCCGAGATGAGGTTCGAGACATGACCCGAACCTTCCCCGTGCCCGGGTTCGACCTCACGGAGGACTGACGGCCCCGGTGCCGTCCCCGATGAAGACGTGTACCGATGCTGGATAACCGGCTCCTCGTCGCCGCGATTACCTTTGGTGTCGCGGCTGCGCTCTCGTGGCTCTTCGTCGGGAAGACCATCCCGCTCTCACACCGGTGGGGCATCGTGGACCTGCCTGGGCCGCGTCGCGCCCACGCCGTCCCGATGGCCCGCGCGGGCGGCGTCCCCCTGTTCCTGTCATTCGCGGTTGCGGTCGCGGTGACGTTCTCATTGGGGGTCGATCGCCTGAGCCTGGATACAGAGCGGCTGCTGATCCTCCTCGTCGCCTCCGGTTTCCTTTGCCTCGTGATGGTCTATGACGACGTGACCGGCCTGTCCCCGGGGGTGAAGCTGCTCTGGCAGTCCGGCGCGGCGTCGTTGGTCGTGGCGCCTCGCCTCAGGGGAGAGGGCCACGGCCTCGTGATCGAAAGTGTGAATCTGCCATTCGGCACCGACCAGGTGGCGCTCCCGACATGGTTCGCGCTCTCGTTCACCGTGGTCTGGCTGATCGGGATGACCAACGCGATGAACTTGCTCGATGGGATCGACGGTCTCGCGGGGTCGGTGACCATGGTCGCCTGCGCGATCCTATTCCTGCACACCGTCGTTCACCCGCAGTTCACGATCTCGCTGTTGCCGGCCGCGCTCGCCGGGGCCGTGGCTGGGTACTTACCGTTCAACTGGCACCCGGCGAAGATCATCATGGGCGACGCCGGGGCCAACTTCCTCGGATTCACCCTGGCCGGGATCGCGATCATCGGCGGTGCCAAGATCGCCACGACCCTGCTGGCGTTCGGTCTGCCGATCCTGGACGTGGTCTGGTTGGTGCTGTTCCGGTTGGCCCATCGCCGGTCGCCGTTCGTGGCCGACCGGTCGCACCTCCACTACCGCCTGGCCGACGCCGGCCTGAAGCCGCCCCAGGTGGTGCTGTTCGTCTCGGGAACATCGCTGGTTTTCGGCGTCACCGCGTTGTTGCTACCGACGCGGGAAATGAAGGCCGCCGCAATCGTCGGCGTCGGCGTGTTGCTCCTCGTCACCGTGGCGATCCTGACCCTCCGGGAGCGAAACCGGCCCGGTCAGATCTCTCGTGCTCCTATGACCGACATTGCCGAGCCGGGCACGTAAGGTCCGTCACCACAGGAGACCGTTTGTATTCCGGCGGCAAAAGACTCAGGTTCATGCAGGAAGCCTGTTTTTTCTAGCCGTGGGCAT
>CADCWJ010000459.1 GCA_902806365.1 uncultured Thermomicrobiales bacterium | reverse complement strand
GGGGATCGCGCCGGCACGAGCGACGCGGTGCGGCCTCAGCCGGTCCGCGACGATCAGGTGGCGGCAACCTATGGTCGACAGTAGCTGAAGTTCCGTGTCGATCTGCTCCAGGTTCGACAGGAACGAGCTCTCCTCGAGAAAGTCGAACCATTTGTAAGCTCCGATGTAGCGCATGTTCCGATGCCGGGCTGCTTCCAGAAGCGCGCCGGTATCGGTTCCAAAGCTCCGGTCGTACTCGGTGTCCCGGTACCCCGCATCGGCCATGCGGTCGAGGATGTCCGGGAATGGAACAGCGGGACGCCACCCCGCCAGATCGAAGTTGTTCCAGTTGACGGGTGCGGTTGCGATCCGCATGCCTGCGGCGTCCTCGGCGCTGGAGGCGGCCTTTCCGGGCTCTGGCATGGGCATAGCGCTTGCTACCCGTCTCCCACGATGGCCTGGGTCAACGCAGGCAAGTCGGTAAACACGTAGTCGGGGAGGACGGCGGCCCGGTCGAGATCGGCCCGTTGGGAGACGCCAGTGAGGACGAGCACGGTGTTCAGCCCCGCGTTGTGTCCTGAGAGAATGTCCGTGTCAAGGCGGTCGCCGACCATCACCGCGTCGGATGGATCGACGCCGAGTTGCTGGATCCCCTTCATCATCATGAGCGTCTCCGGCTTGCCGACAACGGTGGGAGTGGCACCGCTCGCGGTTGCGATCGCGGCGACGATGCTTCCGGCTCCTGGCTGAAAGCCGGTTTCCGTCGGGAGCGTGGCATCGGCGTTCGTGGCGACGAACCTGGCTCCCTGGTGGATCGCGCGGGTGGCGCGGAAGAGCTTGTCATAGGTGAACGCGAGATCTAGGCCGACCACGACGGCGTCGATGGTTTCCGTGGGATCGTCACCGGCGGGCCGAAACGCGGTACCGGTGAAGATCTGCTCTCCGAGGGCAGGCATACCGACGATCAGGATCGTGGCATCCGGCGGCAGAAGGTCGCGGAGGTAATCGCGCGTAGCGGTCGCTGATGTCTGGATATCATTCTCGGCGACGGTGACGCCCATCTCCGCCATCCGGATCACATAAGCGGCCGGCGTCGCCATCGAGTTGTTCGTGGCAAGCAAAAACCGGATGCCCCGGATCGTGAGTGCATCGAACAGCGTCTGAACGCCCGGGAGGGGCGTCTTGCCCCGGTAGAGGACGCCGTCCATGTCGAAGATGAAGGCACGGGCGTTCTTGAGACCGCCCGCCGGGGAATCTCCAGTGGTTGAACCTGACGCAGTTCTGTCCGACATACGCTCCCTACATCACGATACGGCGCGATCGATGCAATTGCTTCACCCCTGATTCGCCATGGCGTGGTCAGGATGATACGTCAGCCGACGAACGGACCCGGCAGCCCCAGCATGGTCCACCTGCTATGCGAGAAGGTGCGACGCGAGCTCCTTGTTGAAGGCCGGAAGGTCGCCGGGTACGCGGGAGGTGATCAGGTTGCCATCGACGACCAGCGCTTCGTCTACATAGTGGCCGCCGGCATTGGTGATGTCGTCGCGAATCTTGTTGACCGCTGTCAGGGTTCGACCGGGGAGCACGTTCGCCGAGATCAGCAATTGGGCACCATGGCAGATCGCACCAACGGGCTTTCCGGTCTCCACGAACGTCCTGGTCCACGCAACAGCGTCATCGTCGATCCGAAGATTTTCCGGCGCTCCGCCTCCTGGGATCACCAGCATGTCGAAGTCGTCGGGGTGGACGTCACCGAAGGTCGCCGTGGCTTCGAGTGTCCCGCCCTTCTTCCCCGTGACGCGACCGGCCTCCACGCCAATGACCGTGATGGTACCTCCGGCGGCTTCCAGCGCCTCGATCGGCGAGGTGGCTTCGACATCCTCGAAGTTCGGTGCAATGACCACCGCCACCCGCTTTCCCGTATCGCTCATCTCTGCAAGACTCCTCTTGTCATATGAAGACCCAGGCGGCCCAAGCGCGCAGGAAGATGATTGACCGTCGCGGTCGTCATCCAGGCGATGTACCCAAGGAAGAATAGAGCATGATCGAATCCGTTCCAGCAATTTCGTCCCTGGAAGGGCTCTCGCCGGTGGAGCGCTCCGTCCTGAACGCGATCGATGAACAGGCCGTGATCGAGTTCCATCGGGGCCTGGTTCGGATTCCCTCCGTCAATCCGCCGGGAGACGTGCGCGAGGCGATCGCATTTTGCGCATCACCGTTGGGGGACGCCGGGTATGTGATCGAAACCGTGTCGATCGACCCGACAATGCCCAATCTGATAGCCACGCTCAGGGGTGACGCGGGCCTCACACTGCTCTTTAACGCGCACGTGGACGTGGTGCCGACCGGAGAGCGATCGGCCTGGCGGCACGATCCGTTCGACGCCGAAGTCGCGGACGGCAAGATCTACGGGCGGGGTGCCGGAGACGACAAGGCAAGTGTCGCCGCACAGGTCATGGCCGGGCTGGCGATCGCCTCGGCTGGTGTCACGCTCAAGGGAACGTTGGTGATCAACGAGGTGGCCGACGAGGAAGCGGCGGGGATCAAGGGCACGGATTACATCGTGGCGAACTCGCTGGTCGATCCGGACTTCGTGATTGTCGGAGAGCAGACGCTCAATCGGGTGGCGCTGGGCGAGAAGGGTGCCGCCCCGACCGAGTTGATCGTTCGCGGCCGAACCGCTCACGGGGCGCTGCCATGGGAAGGGGCCAACGCGATCGAAGCCGCGGCGGAGGTCATCGTGGCACTCCGCCGGGAGTATTGGCCGATCCTGGAGCGCCG
>CADCWJ010000458.1 GCA_902806365.1 uncultured Thermomicrobiales bacterium | reverse complement strand
GCAGCGCGACGTTGAGGCCGCTGACGGCGGAGACCACCATCATCAGGGCGAGGGCCACCACACCGAGGACGATCTGACGCTGCCGGACCGGCAGGACTTCCTGGTCGCTCATCGCGTTGTCCCTCCAGTGAATTCCATATGCGTTGAATTCCGCATGTGTAGAATTCTATGGGTGCGGAATTCACCTGTCAAGACCCATGCATCGGAGGAGTCGCCTTGACCAAGGCAAGCGAGCCTGGACGTCGTTCCGGTCGCCGGACGGGAGACACCGTCACCCGGGAGACGATTACCGAGGCCGCCAGGCGACAGTTCGCCGAGGTCGGCTACGACCGGACATCACTTCGTAGCATCGCGCAGGAAGCCGGGGTCGACCCCACCCTTGTCTCCCACTTCTACGGATCGAAGGCGAAACTGTTCGTCTCCGTCGTGGAGTTGCCCTTCGACCCGCCCGAGGTGCTGTCCCGGTTACTGGCGGACGACCCGGCGACGGTCGGTCCGCGGCTGGCCCACTTCGTCTTGGGTGTCCTGGAATCGGAACATGACCGGCAGCGGTTGGTCGGCCTCGTCCGGGCCGCGGCCACCGAGCCCGAGGCGGCCCGGCTGGTCCGCGACCTCGTCTCCCGGGAGATCTTCGTCCCGCTCACCGCGCGGATCAGTGCCGACCACGCGGACCTGCGGGCCTCCCTGCTGGGATCACAGCTCGTGGGGCTGGTCATGGCGCGGCACATCGTCCAGGTCGAACCGCTCGCGTCCAGTTCGCCGGAAGCGATCGCCGCGATCATCGGTCCCTTGTTCCAGCACCTCCTGACCGGGAAGCTGGAACCATGATCGCGACGTCGGTGTACCAGGGAAGCTGAGCGACCGGACTGGATGAGCGGAATGGTGTGGAGTTGTACCTGCGGGCTACGGGCGCGGCCCTTTCCTCCCAGAATCGACGCGTTACTCCCCGCTGCCCGCATCGAGGTTGGACTGTCCAAGCATCGTCTTCGGTGCCTGCGGCCTGGTGGGGCTCTCCTGGCAGTACCTTGGCCCGTCCGAGCACGAGCGGTGCGGCACGAAAGGTGAGACGGACCGGCATTGTCCCCCGGTGAGATCTTCCGGGATGGACACCGGTCCGGGAAGTGGTCCGTCCGCGACATCGAACGTGACTCTGTGGTCCGATGGGTCATCGTCGGCGTGCGCCGACCGCTCTCAGCCCCGGAGGAGGATCACCCTCCCTGTTCTCGACACGGCACTGACTACCAGGAGAAGGTGAGCATGGACGAATTGCGGATCGGCATCATCGGGGTCGGCTGGCCTGGCCAGCGGCACATCGAGGGCTACCAGAAGCACCCCAACGCCCGGATCGTCGCGCTGTCGGACATGAACGTCGCGACCGCCGAGCAGGTCAAAGCCCAGTACGACGTCGAGGGCGCCACCGTCTACGGCGACTACCACGACCTGCTCGCCAGCGACGAGGTCGACGCGGTCAGCATCTGCACGCCCAACTTCCTCCACGCCCCGATGGCGATCGACGCGCTCGACGCCGG
>CADCWJ010000457.1 GCA_902806365.1 uncultured Thermomicrobiales bacterium | reverse complement strand
GCCGTCTCCGGCGACACCAGCGTGACCCGGAGCGTACCCGACAGTCCAGCGGAAACGTTGACCTCGCTCCCAGCGGGAGGGGAATCGGGCGCGGTCGCCGTGCTGACATTCGACGTCGATGGCGTCGACGAGGGTGCGGTCGTCGATGCTCGCCTGGTCCTGACCGGAGCGGGCGACACCGCCGGCGTGGGAGGGAGTCTCATCTCGCTGCCCGGCGTCTGGCTGGATGAATCCGCGACAACCTGGAACGACGTTGCATCCCTTGGCGGGCAGAACGCCGCCTGGATCGAGTGGATTCAGCCAGGGGACGAAACGCGCATCGACGTCACTGGCACGGTCGCGTCCGATGGCTCCATCACCTTCGTCATCGAGGGGATGCCGGACCAGACGGTCGCGATCGCGAGCGGCGAAAGCGGCGCACCAGCCTATCTCGTGCTGACGATCGAGTCGCCACCAGCCGTCCAGGCGCCATAGCCAAGCTCCTGGCGGCCTCGACGAATTTTTGTCCTGCTCGGCCCGGCGCGTCTTGCGATGCGCCGGGCGCCGAAGCCGATCATGGAAGCGTGCCCGGCCTGGTTCCAGGGGACGTTCCCGGTCGATGCATCCGGGGCGCCGATCCTTTGAAGCCTTCCAGCCACCGGCGTCCCCGATTTCTCGATCGATCGCCCGCTCACGCTCAGGTCGAGGTCGCGGACCGGCAGGATGGATCAATGAAGCCGATCATCAGGGCAGTGGCGGAAACCCCACGTCATGGAACCGGCAGATGATCCCTGGCCGCAGGCTCAGGCACGCGCTCCTTTCCGTGCTGATCCTTGTCATCGGCGCATCGGGAGCAGTATGGCTCGCCGCCGGGGAGGGGAGGACGGATGGGAAATTCACGGTCAGGCGCGACATCCCCTACGTCGCCAACGCCGGTCCCGACCAGACGCTCGACCTCTTTCTTCCCGACGGTGCCAGCACTCGCACTGGCACCGGGCAGGCTCAGCCGGTCGCCCCGCTGGTCGTCTGGATTCACGGTGGCGGCTGGCGGGGTGGCGACAAGCAATCGGTCGAGGTGGACTATCTCCTGAGTGCAGGGTACGCCGTCGCCAGCCTGAACTACCGGCTCAGCGGCGACGCGATCTTTCCGGCGCAGATCCAGGACGTGAACGCAGCGCTCGGCTTTTTGCGGGATCACGCCGCCGAGTATCACCTCGACCCGGGCGGCTTCGTCGTGGGTGGCGACTCGGCGGGCGCACACCTCGCTGCCCTGGCCGCTTTCAGCGCCAACGCGCAACCGGACACCTTCATGACCGATCCTGACGTCCGGATCGTCGCCATCGTCAATTTCTTCGGGCCAATGGACCTGACGGTCGCAGCCACACTCCAGAACGAGCCGGAGGATCTCGTCGATCTCCTGGGCGGAACCGCCAGGGCGAAGCCGGAGCTCGCGCGGGCGGCGAGCCCGGTTTCCTGGATCGATGCCGCCGATCCGCCGGTCCTGACCATTCACGGCGACGGTGACCAGGTCGTCCCGTTGAGCCAGAGCCAGGTGCTCGACGCCGCACTCGTGGATGCGGGTGTGGTGCACACGCTGATGGTGATTCCGGATGCTCCCCACGGTGGTCCCGCGTTCGAGACCGGGGAGATTCGCGGCGCGGTCATCGCCTTCCTCTCCGGGGCGTTGAAGGACTAATCCTCCCCGGAGGTGCGGGCCGCCTTCCGGGATGGGAAATGTGTCGCCCAAACCTCGGGCGGGATCATCCGCCGGACCCGGGCCAGCACGTTCGGAGCGACCGGACGATCAGCAATTCGTCGAGGTGTCCGATCACGGGAATGACGTCCGGGATCGGTTCGATCGGCGAGGCGACGTAGACGGCCAGCGCGATCAGCAGCCAACGGGCGCGACGAGGCGTTCGGGGATCCGCCGCCAACCGTCGCAACCGCCCCGGTAGTCTCACGAGATCGCTCCCGAGACCCCGGAGGAACGCCTTTCGCTCCCCGATCGTCATCGGCGACCGCGCACACCAGACGACGAACACGACCAGCGCCGCGACGAGCAACGCCGCGACCACGATCAGGAAGAGCGACCAGGAGAGCGGCATGGTTCACCCTTTCCCTGACGCTGATGACCCGCTGACAGAGTGATCGCCCTGGAGCACCTCAGTCACCCGCCACCGCAGGTGCAACCGATGCGCGATCATCCTGGCGTCGCAGCATGAACCCCGCTAGTGCCGTCGCCGCCCCGGCAACCCCGCAGGCAAGGTAGAGCGCTGGCCAGCCGAAGCGACCGGCAAGCCAGCCACCGGCCGGAAAGAGCCCGATCATCAGGCACGAGAACAGCCAGCCCTCGATCGAGATCACCGTCGCGCGCTGGGCGGAGGGCAACCGCGCGTTGTACCAGGCGGCGAGCCGTGGCTCGATCGAGCCGCTTGTGAGCTGCCAGAGCAGAAAGGCGACGACCGCGACGGTGACCGCATCGATTCCGGTGAGGGCGACCCCGAGCGCGGTCGCGCCCGCCAGCATCGACCACTGCCGCGCGAACGAGCCCCCGAACCTCTCACCGGTCGCGGTTCCGGCGGCGACCGCGACCCACGCCAAGCCGCTGACGACCCCGATCTGGCCGTTGGAGAGCCCCTGTTCGGCAAAGGCCGCCTGGGTGTACAGCCCGGCAATCGCCAGCGTCGTCCAGAACAGCGCCGCTACCAGCAGCATCCGGGCGACGACCGGTTGCGACCGGAGCAGAAGGCGGACATCGGCGATGTGACGGTGGAACGAGCGCCGGCCCGACCGGTCCTCATGGACCTGGGTTCGTGGCGCCTCCGGCAGCCCGAGCGCCAGCGCGAATCCAAGGAAGCCGGTAACCACGTTGAGCCCGATCGGCCAGGCGTAGCTCCACTCGGAAAGGACCGCACCGAGCAGGGCCGCGCCGCCGCCGATCAGGTAGCCGGCCGAGAGCAGCCGCCCGAAGAGGCGCGTGAAGCTGCTCTCCGCGTCGATCGCGAGCGCGTCGTACAGGTAGGCCTGGTCGGCGCCGGAGCGGAAGCTGTAGTTGGCGCCGCTCACGAAAAGGGCGAGTACGGCGATCGGCAGGGAGTGGGCGTTCCAGAGCAGGATCGCGGAGAGAGCGACGAGCAGCGAGCCGGTCGCCAGGGACCAGCGTCGCCCGACGAGATCGGCGAACGACCCGCTCGGGATCTCGAGCAGGACCGGAGCGAGGTGGAACCCGGCCTCGGCGATCCCGATCTCGGCCAGCGAGAAGCCGCGATCCTGGAGGAAGAGGATCCAGATTGCGGACTCGAAGATCATTTGGGACGAGACGTACCAGGCGAAGAAGCGGGCAAGCGGGTGAAAGGACTGGCCATTGCGACGACTGGCAAGACGAGATGT
>CADCWJ010000456.1 GCA_902806365.1 uncultured Thermomicrobiales bacterium | reverse complement strand
CGCGAACGGAGAGCATCAACGGATGACATCGAACGGTGAACGGCCGCTCGTCTGCCGGGGAATCCGCGGCGCGACCACCGCGGGCTCGAATACAGCGGAGGACATCCTCGAAGCTACCGAGGAGTTGGTCAGCGCCCTGATTCACCTCAACGACCTGGAGTCCGAGGACATCGCCAGCGCCATCTTCACGACCACCCCGGATCTCACCGCCTGGTTTCCCGCGCTCGCCGCGCGGACATTTGGGTGGACGGAAGTACCCATGATCTGCACCCACGAGATGGCCGTCCCCGGCTCCCTCCAAAAGGCGGTCCGCGTGCTGGTGCATGTCAACACTACCCGCACGCCATCGGAGATCCGGCACGTCTACCTGAAGGGCGCGAAGCAGCTCCGCCCGGAATGGGGCGTCTCCGACGAGGAGCTGGGGGCGGCAATCTCGCGGACAAGCCAATCGTACGAAGCGGCTGACGTCGCCAACATCCCGGTCACGACCACGGGGTGAATGCCGTGCCGGGCACAATCCCCTTACACGGAGCGAGAAGCGAGCACAATGATCATCATCATGAAGACCGGCGTCGACCGTGACCTGATCGCGCCGGTAGTGTCGCGCGTCGAGGAACTTGGACTGCGCGCCCACCTGATCGACGGCGCGGAGCGGACGATCATCGGGGTGGTCGGGCTGCCCTTGCCACCGACGCTCGACGAGCAGTTCGCGGTCCTGCCCGGTGTCGAGCAGGTCGTCCGCGTCACCAAGAAGTTCAAGCTCGCCGGCTGGGACTTCCATCCCGACAAGACCACGATCTCCCTCGGCGAGTTGACCATCGGCGGCGACGCCGTCACCATCATCGCCGGTCCCTGCTCGGTCGAGAGCGCAGCCCAGACGCTGGAGACGGCCCGCGCCGTGGCCGATGCCGGCGCCACGATCCTGCGCGGCGGTGCCTACAAGCCGCGGACCTCGCCCTACGAGTTCCGGGGCCTGGGCGAGCGGGGGCTCGAGATCCTGGCCGAGGCCCGAGCGGCGACGGGGCTGAAGATCATCACCGAGGTGATGACCCCGGCCGATGTCGCGGTTGTCGGGCAGTACACCGACATCTTCCAGATCGGGGCCCGCAACTGCCAGAACTACCTGCTGCTCGAGGAGGTCGGCAAGGCCCGCAAGCCGGTGATGCTCAAGCGGGGGCTGTCGCTGTTGATCGAGGAGTGGCTGCTGGCGGCGGAGTACGTGATGGCCCAGGGCAACCCGGACGTGATCCTGTGCGAGCGGGGGATCCGGACGTTCGAGACGGCGACGCGCAACACGCTGGATGTGGGGGCGGTGCCGGTGCTG
>CADCWJ010000455.1 GCA_902806365.1 uncultured Thermomicrobiales bacterium | reverse complement strand
CCCCGCCCAGGGACGGGCTCTGGACGCGCTCGCAACTCCAATCGCGCCAGTGGTTTCCACAGGTACGGCAGACTAGCACGCGGCCCCAACTCCACGCCGACCACCAACCGGAGGTGCCCCATGGCCGCCAGTCGTCGCGTCATCGTCTCCTGCGCGGTCACCGGCTCCATCCATGTGCCGTCTCAAACCCCGCACCTGCCGATCACCGCCGACCAGATTGCCGAATCGGCGATCGGCGCGGCGCGGGCCGGGGCCGCGATTCTCCACCTGCATGCCCGGGACCCGTCGGACGGCAGCCCCACGGCCGACCCCGAACGATTTATGGCATTCCTGCCCCGCATCGCCGCCGAGACAGATGCGATCGTCAATATCACCACCGGTGGTGGGCACAGGATGACCCTGGACGAGCGCTTGGCCGCCCCCCTCCGGGCTCGGCCGGAAATGTGCTCGCTCAACATGGGCTCGATGAACTTTGGCCTCTACCCGGTGATCGACCGCGTGAAGACCTTCGATCACCCGTGGGAACGCGACTACCTGGAGCGGTCGCGCGACTTCATCTTCAAGAACACCTTCGCCGACATCGAGCGGATCGTCCGCGAGCTTGGTGAGGGGCACGGCATCCGCTTCGAGTTCGAGTGCTACGACGTCGGTCACCTCTACACCCTGGCCCACATGCTGGAACGGGGCATCGTGCGGCCGCCCCTATTTATCCAGACGATCTTCGGCATCCTTGGCGGCATCGGCACCGACGCCGAGGACCTCGTGCACATGCGCCGCACCGCCGACCGCCTATTCGGTGTCGACTATCACTGGTCGATCCTCGGTGCCGGTCGGCACCAGATGAACTTGGTGACCATGGGCGCGATCATGGGCGGCAACGTGCGGGTCGGACTGGAGGACAGCGTCTACCTCGGCAAGGGCCGCCTAGCGGAGACGAACGCCGACCTGGTCACCAAGATCGGGCGCATCCTCGCCGAGTTGTCGCTTGAGATCGCTACCCCCGACGAGGTGCGCCAGATGCTCGGCCTGAAGGGGCGAGACGCGGTCGGGTTCTGATTCCCGAGACCGTATCCCGGTCGTGGCGCGGGCACGTGTCAGGGACGACCGGGACGGGAGGAGAGACGTAGACTGGGAGGGTACGCATCGACCCTCCCCGCCAAGCACGTCCTCCGGAGTCGTCCATGGTCCGCCGGTTCTGCCTGTTCCTCTGCATTATCCTCGCCGCCTCGCTTCCCCCCCTCGACACCAACCGGACGTTGGCTGCCCAATCCGCTGGGCTGTCCGGCGATTCGGCCGATGCGGCCGAGGCAGCCCGCGCCATCTCCGTCCTCGAAGCCGAGGGGGACTACGATGCACTCTACGACCTGGTCCACCCGGACGTGGTCGCCGAGGTGCCTCGCTGGGTCGTCGTCGGTTGGTACGAGAGCGAGTTCGCCGCTACCCCGACGGCCGAGCTGACCGTGACCGGGGTCGAGTTCGTAACCTGGGAGTGGGGCGTCACCGGGCAGTCCTACGCGGATACCGCGGCCGTCTCATACGAGCAGCCGTTTTTCATCGATGGCACCTGGACCGACATCCCGGGGGTCGTCCACCTCGTCGAAGACGAGGGTGAGTGGGGGTGGTTCTTCGGGAACGACCGCGCTTCGGTCGATGCCCTGCTCTCGACCCTCGCTCCGCCCGCTGATCTGCCCGCCGAGCCAGACGAGCCCGTCGATGTCCAGAGCGAATTCGAAGACGCACTGGACGCTGACGTGGACGAGTTCTGGCGGAGCGCCTTCGATGACGCCGATGCCGAGTACGCTCCACCGGCGAAGATCGTCGGGTTCGATGACGTCATCGGCACGGGCTGCGGCCAGGCGGACCCGGAAGAGACCGCAGCCTTCTACTGCGTCCGCGACGGCTCGATCTACTACAGCGAGTGGTTCCGGTTCCTGGTCGAGGACGAATTCGGTGACTTCGCCTGGGTCACCGTCGTGGCCCACGAGTGGGCTCACCACATCCAGGCCGAACAGGGACGCTACGCAACCGAGGAGCCTCACGACGATGGCGGCTACTACGTGATCCAGTTGGAGCTCGAAGCGGATTGCCTGGCCGGCGCCTATGCCGGTGACGCCGATGCCAGGGGCTGGCTGGACGACGGCGACATCGACGAGGCGCTCGCGTTGACCGCCCAGTCGGGCGACGCCGAGGACACGCGTTGGAACGACCCCCTGGCCCATGGTACGGGTCAGCAGCGGGTGAAGGCGTTCTCGACGGGTTATGCCGACGGTTTGGACGGCTGCAAGGTCGAGCTGCGTTGACATCATGCCTCCGTCGACCCCACCATGAGCGCCTGATGCTGCGGATCGGGGAGCGGGGAGAGGATGGCGATGGAGGGTTTGGCAGTCTTCGAACGTGCGGCGCTGCCACGTTGGGCACTGGTCAGGCAGCGGCTTGACGCAACCCGGGTGGGTGACGTCGGGGCCGCGGTCTCGTTGGCCTTTGACACCCGTGAGGCGCGGGATGCCATCGTGCCGGGCACTCGGGTCGCTCTCACTGCCGGTAGTCGCGGCATCGATCGGATTGGCGATGTCCTGACCGCTGCCGTGGCTCGCGTCCGGTCGATGGGGGGAGACCCGTTCGTCGTCCCGGCCATGGGCAGCCACGGAGGAGCTACCGCGGAGGGACAACTTGCCCTGCTCGCGCACTACGGGATGACGCCGGCGACCCTCGGTTGCCCGATCCACGCCAGTATGGAGACGGTCCGCCTCGGCGAGGTCGAGGACGGCGTCCCCGTCTGGTTCGACCGGATCGCCCACGAGCGGGCCGACGTCGTCATCCCGGTCGGTCGGGTCAAACCCCATACCGATTTCCACGGTCCGGTGGAGTCGGGTCTGATGAAGATGCTGGCGATCGGGCTCGGCAAGCAGAAGGGCGCCGACGCCTTCCACCGGCAGGGCTTCGCCGACTTCCACCACCTCATCCCCGCCGTCGGGTCGTTCATCATCGGCCGGATCAACGTCCCCTTCGGGTTGGCCCTGATCGAGAACGGCCACGGTGAACTGGGGATCATCGAGGCGGTGCCGGGCTCGCGCATCCTCGAGCAGGAGCAAGAGTTGCTCGTCCGCGCCAAGGCGATGATGCCTCACCTGCCAGGCGAGGTGATCGACCTGCTCATGATCGACCGGATCGGTAAGGACGTCAGCGGCTCCGGTGCTGACCCCAATGTGATCAATCGAGATCTGACCGGCCTCGTCGCCCCAGCTGAGGCGGCCCTCAGACCGCGCGTGCAGCGCATCGTCATTCGAGACCTCACGGAAGAAACCGAGGGCAACGCGACGGGCATCGGACTGGCCGACATCGCCCTGCGCCAGGCCGTCGACAAGATGGACCCCGTCTCGTCCTACATGAACGTGATCACCGCCAAGTCCCCGGCAGGAGTCCGCGTCCCGCTGACCGTCGCCAACGACCGACAGGCACTGGCGATCGGTCTCGCCTGCTGCGTCAAGGTCCGCCCCGAAACCGCCCGGATCGCTCGCATCGCCGACACCAAACACCTCGATCGCCTCTGGGTCTCCGAGGCGTTGCTGTCCGACCTCGCCGGGTCTCCGGACATCGAACCCTTGACTGAACTGCGCGAGATCGCGTTCGACGACGCCGGGATGCTTACTGACGGCATGTGATCTCAGCCGACGTGATATCCACCTCATTCATCCCGACATCGATCGTCGGCATAAGGAACCCATGAGCGCCACGGGCCATAGCCTCTACTCGTCGTACCGTGAGATGCTGCTCGAGCACTTGTTCACCGGCACCCTGATGCGGCACCTGTGGCTCCAGGACTTCGGCCGCTTGGAGGTGCTGAAGCCCCAGGTCGACAACAGTGGCTACGACATCGCCCTGGAAGCCAATGGCATCCTGAGGCACGTTCAACTCAAGTCGTCCCATATCGGTGCCTCCACCGCAGGGGTCAATATCCACGCCGCCTTGGGGAACAAGCCGAGCGGCTGCGTCGTCTGGGTGCGCTTCGACCAACGGACGATGGACTTCTCCTCATTCATGTTTCTCGGGGGCGAGCCTGGTCAACCGCTTCCGGACATTTCGCAGCTCGCCGTCACCAAGCACGCCAAGGCCAATGCCTCCGGCGTGAAGACCGAGCGACCTAACCTGCGATTCGTCCCCAAGTCGATGTTTCGCGAACTCTGGACGATCGACCTGCTCTTGACCCGGCTCTTCGGCGCCACCCCGTCCCCGAGTGTAGATACGACGTCGGACCATGTCGGAACCTCCAACGCCATTTAAGCGAGGGGTGGCGTCACGGGGCACCGAGTCAACGTCGTGGGCATCCCAACGGACCCACACTGCCTGACGCCCCGTTAGCTCGATTCGGCTAGATGTGAGCTGTCTGCCGGAAAGTCCTGGTCATCCAGGTCCCGTATCGCGTCCCGGACCGCGGCCAGCGTGCCGGGGAGGGGGATTACCTCCGTGTCGGCCGCGAACGACCCGAGTGGCAGGGTCGGGTCGACCGCACCGTACTCGCGGGCCTGGAGATACCGCTCCAGCCGGTCTGCTCCCTTGACGAACTGCGCCTCTGGCGTCGTCCCGGCCTCGACCTCCTCCCAGAGGGCGCGGATTGGCCCGGCGTCTAGATCGGCGAGCGTCGCTAGCATCGGCTCGATCGCCCTTCGTTCCGCTGCGGGCTTTGCGGCTTCGCGCTCCGGCGACCGTTCATGGCTGCGACCGAGGAAAGCCCTTCTCGCGTCGGGATCGAGCGTCGCCAGGTGGT
>CADCWJ010000454.1 GCA_902806365.1 uncultured Thermomicrobiales bacterium | reverse complement strand
GGCAGTTCGCAACCAGGCGGACGCGGGGGATGCCGGATCTCCGACGAACCGGGCGTAGAGCTCGCGCAGGTGCTCGTCGGCCCCGCCCTCGGTCAGCGTGCCGACTCCCACATTGGCCCCACCGTCCGGCAGCGGAAAGATCCAGCCGTAGCCGGGCAGGACCCATTCGTTGAGGCAGAAGGCGATCCTGCCCGGCGGTGCATCGACACCGGCGAAGTAGCCCCGCATCGCGATCCCACGCGGCGGCCCGTCAGGCTGGCCCGCTCCGTCCGGTTCGGCGGTCAGCTCCGGCGCCACGCGGCACTCGTAGCCACCGGCGACGATCACGGCTCGCGACCGCAGTGTCACGGGACCGTCCGCGGTCTTGCCGGTGACCTCCCGGCCGTCGCCGCACCAGGGCGACACGTTACGGACGGTGACCTGGCGCACCTGAGCACCGGCTCGCACGGCGGCGCGGACCATCGCCGCGTCGAAGACGGTTCGCGGGATCACGCGGGCATCCGTCCGCGAAAGGGCGGCACGACCCAGCCGGGTTCGCGGTGCCAGATCCACCGCTCCCCCATCGGCCGCGACGAAGGCGCCGAGCAAGGGTGAGTACGGCGCCAGGTCGTCCTCCGCGACGCCGAGCGAACGTGCCGATGCCATCGCACGCGCGCCGATCAAGTCGCCGCACGGCTTGTCACGCGGGAAGGCCGCCCGGTCCAGCAGGAGCACGCGCTGGCCTGCCCGCGCCAGTGTCACGGCCGCCGCGCTGCCTGCCGGTCCAGCCCCGATGATGATGACATCCGGGTATTCGCTCGCCATGTCCATGTCCTCATGCGTCTACTCTTGCCGTCCTGGCACGGTGCGTACCGTGCAGGCTTGGCCCTTTCAGTTATTCGATCGGATCGCGACCCGCTCAATCCATTGCGCGGCGCGTCTCTGGACCGGCATGACGCGCTCGACTGTACAGGATCAGCGCAGGCGAGAGGGCGAGACCCGCGGTGACCATCGCCGCGCGCAACCCGAAGCGCGTACCCACGGCCCCGATCGCCGGCCCACCCGTCATCTGCCCGAGCGCGTCCGCCTGGCCCATCACCGAAAACACGGTCGCCCGGACACCTGGATCGATGCTTCGGTTGAGCCATCCATCCTGGATCGGCCCGATCACCGATCCCAGAAGGCCGACCGACCAGTAGGCGGCAAGCGCAAGCCAGAAGTTTCCCGCCAGCCCGAAGGCGACTATGGCGGCAAGCCGTAGCGCATTGATGATGAGCAACGCGTTCGCTGCGCTGGCCGTTGTGCTGGTATCGAGCCGGCGAATCACCGCCTCGACGGCGAGCAGTCCCAGCAGACTCGAACCGAGGTTGACGATCCCGAACCAGACGATCGGCTCCAGACGGATCACGCCGGGAAAGCCAATGACCCTGATGAAATGCGCCTCACCTAGCCGGTCCAGAGCTTCACCGGTTGCGGCGAGAACGGCCGAGACGAGCAGGAGTATCGAGAGCACCGGTGTGAACCGGACCAATCGCATGCCGTCCCCCGCGCTGCCTGCCATGGAATGCCAGGCAGCGCCTCAGCCCTCTTGCTCCCCACGGGAAGCTGGTGTGAACCCAGTCTCGGGCATCACCACGCTGAGAACCATACCGAGGGCGAGCATCAACATGCCGCCGAGGATGATCGGCAGGGCCAAGTCGATCGTTCCGAGCGCGACCCCGATCGCAAGTCCGACGATGCCTCCTCCAAGCCGGAGCTGGCCGTACCGGAGGAAGGCATTGCGCACCCGTTCCTCCCCAAGCTCGTCGGCGATCCAGGCTTGGAGTGCACCGCTGATGAAGGTGCCGCCGATCCCGTGAAAGACGGTCCCTGCCAGAATGACCCCAAACAGGGGAGTGACGCCCTGAACGATGAAGGCTATGCCGATCAGGCATTCGCCGGTGATGATCGACAATCGACGGCTGTACGTGTCAGCAACGACGCCCGTCGGCACCTCGCATATCAACTCGGTGATTTCTAGAACGACACCGACGAGGACGAGCTGCAGAGGGTTCAATTGCACGACTTGCACGTAGTAAACCGCGAGCGGAGTGTAGATCATCTGCAGGAAAATGGCAGACGCCAACCCCATCAGGAGATAGACCGGATACGCAGCGCGTCTTCCAGACACAACGAGTCTCTCCCGGCAACCGGCACCGCCGCACCGAGGTGACGGTCAGCGCCAGGCCGTTACTGGCCCGCGATCCGCGGTCCTGAGGGAGCCCCGTGGTACCGGCGCGATGGTGCGCCAGCGATTGAAGGAAACTGGGGGTCTGAGCGTAGAGGTGGTTGATGGTGTACCGCTAGGCGGCGTTGCCGGCCACCAACGGAGATCGGTCAGCTGCGATCGCGGGACATATGTTCCTGGTCTCGTTTAGCTGGTCACGCTCCATGTGTTCGTCTCCTGACACAACATAGTTGCAGCAGGCGCTGCATCCATCGTCAACGTAGAGGGCACCATGGGTAATGTCAACGGCGTACACAAAGAGCGAAGCAGCCTTGGAGGCTACGTCGTTCCTCCATGGACAGGGCATACGACGGTGGAGAGGGTCAGTCATGAAACCGAGGAAGAGATACGTCGCACCCACACCGAGACAATACGATCGCTCCGTGCCTGCGCCGGGCTGGTTGCCTCCAGCGATGGAATCGGTGGAGGGGAGATGATCCGCGACGGGGCAAGTGAGCTTGATCGGACGTGGTCCCGGTGCGGATGGGAAAGAACACGCTCTCCCGGGCCGATCCCGTCCCGGACACCGGACGGAGGTGTTCCATGAATGCCGACGCAGCACGATCCGAGGTAACGATGCCGGTGACGCGCACTCTACCGTGGTTGCGGGATCGCGGCTGAAGGAATCGTGCTCGGCGTGTCCAGCGAGAGCGTGATCGCGTCCAGGAGCTCGTCGATGTCGAACGGCTTGAGCACCACGCCGACGTTCTTCGTCTTGAGGTGGCCCTCCAGTTCGCGCACCAATTGCAACGCGGCGGTGCAGACGATCACCGGAATGTCCTTCGTCTCCCGCGTCATCTTCATCTT
>CADCWJ010000453.1 GCA_902806365.1 uncultured Thermomicrobiales bacterium | reverse complement strand
TTCAATATCTGGGAAACAGCCGAACAGCTGGAGGCCGGAAACCAGGCAGTCGCCGATTTTGTCGCCGCCAATCCTGTCATCAGCTCAGAGGGGAAGACCGTAGTCCACGAGGGTGTGATCGGCTACGCGGACATCATGGGAGAGAACTGACCCTGTAGAACGGCGGATGAGCCTCATCTCCGGGAGAGTGCTTGACCGACTTGTGACTTGCCCGCGTATGGCGTTGCAATGGGCCCGCGCCGGCCAATCGAGTGTCGGCGTGAGGATAAGCGAAAGGGGTGGGCGTGATGACGCGTCGTGTAGCCGTGAGTGGAATAGGTCTGCTGGTTGGGATATTGGTGCTAATGGGGCTCCCGCTGTCCAGTGGAAGCCAGTTCGCGGCAATTGAAGGTGCTACGCCAGAGGCGAGTCCGTCTCAGTGCCCGGTGACGACGCCGGACCAGAACAAGGATCTCGTGCGCAGATACTGGGATGAGGTGTACAACAATCGCCAACCAGAGCGTGCCGACGCATTTCTCGCCGACGATTTTGTCCGCAACAACCCGGGACGTCCGCAACGCAACGAACCTGGCAACGCCGACGATATCGGCCGGTCGCGCGAGAATTTGGCGGACTTCCCCGACTTGCACATCACGTTCGAGGATCTCGTCGCAGAAGGCGACCAGGTCGTGGTGCGACTAACCTGGACCGGCACCCAGCAAGCCCCGCTGGAAGTGTGGGACGCACCGGCGACCGGGCGCCCCGCAAGCTACGAGTTGGTAGCAATCTACCGCGTCCAGTGCGGACAGCTGGCCGAACAGTGGGTCGTGGCCGACTACCTGGGTCTGCTGCGCCAGCTGGGAGTGGTGACCGACGATGAGCTGCAGACCGTCGGAACCCCGACCGTAGCCACGCCTAACTCGTAAGCGCCGCGAGCAGTTGAACGCGGGTCGGCTGGACCATCGGTGCATTGCCGTACCGGTGGAGGGCCGCCCGCGTCGCGGCGACGACGTCCGGGTCGGCATAGACTGCGTCGGGCAAGCCGATCATTCCCATCACTTTCCAGAAGGCGCGGAACGCCGTGGGGTCAAACCACGCGGCCGTCCGCAGTTCCGCGTAGGTGACGCGGTCGGATCGAGACGGGCTCGGTTCGGACACTGGCGTGCCGTAGATGGCGTGCCGCAGCGCCGCTAGCCGCGCACTGTCAGTGACGGCTTGATCTTCGTAGTACGGCGCCACGTGCGCGACCACCCGCGCGTCCAGAGCCAGCGCCTGAGTGGCCAGGTCCTCCCCGTGGCTGGCGACGACATCCACGAGGTCCGCCGCACCCCACAAGGCCAGGCTCAGGCCGCGCCCGAACGTCGGGTTGGTCGTGCAGACGGCGTCACCAATCGCGTGCAACCCCAACGCCACTGGTGCATCGGCAACGACGAGGCGGCGGAGGGCGTTGTGCACCGCACCCATCGGGAAGACGCCGCTGATCGGGTCGAGCACTTCTAACCAGGCACTGTAGGTCGGCACAGTCCGCATCACTGCCTCGAACACCCGCGGGTCCTTGACCGCTCGGAAGCGGTGGTCCGTGGCCAGCGGCCCCACGGCCAGTTGCATGACGCCGTTGTCGGCACCCCAGATGCCGACGAGGAACTCGTCGAGACCGGCGACAAGCCGCGTCGTCGGTGGACCGGGCAGGTCAACCACCGGACGCAGGCGGTAGTGCCGGCTGTAGTAGGCCACGCCGCACTCCGCGCGCCAGGTGGCCGACGGCCCCGCCCCGATCTCGGCGAGCCAACCGTCGATCGCCGAGCGGCGCCCGGTCGTGTCGACCACCATGGACGCCGACACGTCACCCTGGTCGGTGCGCACACCGGTCACTCGCGGCGGATTCTCCGATGTCGCGAGCAGCCCCAGCACCCGCACGCCGTACCGCAGGATGATGCCGGGCTCGGTGCGGAGCGCACGCTGCAGCACCCAGTCGACGGTCGAGCGCCGGGTCATCAGCAGGGTGAGGCGCTCGTCACCCGGTCGCGCCGTCTGGTCGGTCAGCGACGACGGCATAAGGTTCGCAATCGGGGCCTCGGCCACGCCCGCCTCAAGCAGGGCCCGGTAGACGTTGGGCAGTCTCGTGCGCAGCAATTCGCGGCACCGGGCCATGACGATGTGGGGTTGGACGATCTGCGGCGCCATAGGGCGGAACGCCACCGCGGCGGCTGCTTCCACGTCCGTGGCCGGCTCGAGGTGATCCCGCTCCAGCACGAGCACCTGGTGTCCAGCCCGGGCAAGCAGCAGGGCAGCGAACGCGCCCGCGCCGCTCGCGCCGACGACGATGAAGTCCATCTAAAAGGCCTCCTCTGCGTGCCAGGGCGGATTGCCGGGTCGGGAGACCGGTTTCCTGGTCGGTACACGATGGATGTGACCATCCCCTACGCCGAGCGGTTGGAGCACAGTATGCGGTAGTCTCGAAAACCTGGGCTACGATACCATCGAGAGTTGCTTGTTGGTCACACGTGTTTCCGGGCCGGTAGCGATCGCGAACTACGCCTCACCATTGGAAGCTCGCTACGCGGCCGCTTCGTTGACCTTTCTGACGATCGCGTCGGCGCCTTCCTTCGTCGATGCGTAGCCCCCGGTGGTGAGCTTGCCCAACTCGACGGCGATCACGTCGGTTGCGATCGATGGCCACTGCGGCAAGTGCGGCTCGGTGCCCATCCGGGTCTCGATCGTTTGCAGCATTGCGTCAAAGTGGCGAGTGGTGCCGGCACCGGGTCGATTCTTCTCCACCACCCGCGGGTCCTCGAACGTTGAGCGCCGGGTCGGGCTCGCCCCGCCGCCGAGGATCGAGGCGAGTGCCTGAGTGTCAGCGCTGGTCGCCCACTGGAGGAATACCCAGGCGGCGTCAACCTGGGTTGAGTAGCGCGACAGACAGTAGGCGCTGCCACCCTGGTGCCCAACTTCCGGGGTCTCCTCGAACCCGGCCAGGCCCGGTGCACGTAGCTCCAGCGCGGCCGGCGGCACGGCCGGTTGCAGCAATCCGGAGATTTCGGACCCCGCCGGATCATCCCAGCCAGGAAAATTCTCGCTCCAGGTCAGGATTTGACCAGCCTCACCCCGGCCGAATGCCGTAGCCTGGTCGCCCCAGTCGTAGGTGGTGGTAGCAGCCGGCATAAGCGTCTGCAACTCACGCATGTAGTCGAGTCCTGCGATCGCCTGGTCATCGTTGAGCGAGCACATGCCGTCGGCGGTGAACACTGAGCCGCCGTGACCCCATACGTAGGCAGTCATATCGCATTCGAGTGAATAGTGCCCGCTTCTCATTTGCCCGATGGTGCCGTAGACGCCTTGTGCGCTCATCGCTTCGTTGATCACCTTGGCGTTGGCGAGGTATTCGATCAAGGTGGCCGCTGGTTCGAGCCCGAGCTCCTCATAAATATCGGTGCGGTACATGTACAGGAAAATCGGCACATCGCACGGGAGGCCGATCATCTTGCCGCCGTATGAGGCGACATGGTCGACGAGCGGTGGCAGGAAGTCGCCGAAATTGTAGTCCGGGAAAGCGAGGTCGGGTTTGGACTGCAGCAGTTCTCGCGGATCGAGCATGTCGTTGACGAAACGACCCTCCCACGACTGATCTATGTAGTAGATATCATTCTGGCCAAGTTGTTGAGCGGTATCCACGCTGGCCGTGGAGAGTACCTGATCGAGGGGCATGACCTGCCAGTCGACATCGATGCCCGTGAGGGGAACGAACTGCTCCTGCATCAAGGTGCGGATGGCGTTTCCTGGCGGGGTGTCTTCGGTCACGACTCTGATCGTCGTTCCCTCGAATTGGCGTCCAACATCGGAGAGGAAGCTCGTGACGTCCGCCGGAACCGGCGACGCTTGATGCACGCTGGCTGCTGCGGGACTCGCCATTGCCTGCACCGCGGAGGATCGTCCCGCTCCGAGGGCCACGCCCCCCGCGCCGACATATTTCAGCAGATCACGCCGGCTAAGCCGACCCTGGCGGTAGGCAGCGGTGGCCGCATGGATGAGCATCTTGTCGTCGTAATCGGTTGTCGGCTTCACGTGAGTTTCCTTCGCTGTCAGACGCTGCTGTGTATCCAAACCACTGTCGTTGGTGAGCAGAGATGCAATCGAAACACGTCGGGTTAGTAACATCAACGCGGGGCGGCCGGAGGTTCTCCGTCCAAGCCAGACGAGACACCGTTGCCTATCGGCTACTTCCTCGCCACGCGCTCTCAAGTGTTACGACGTGGCAGTTGGAGAAGCGGCGAGTGTCATCCGATCGCCGGTTCCGGTGTATTCATGGCCGTCGAGGACCGTTCCATTTGCATCCTGGGTCTCTGCCATGCCCGTCGCGGTGAAGTGGTTGCCCGATTCATCGAACTCGAGCGCGATCTTCCAGAGTGTTACCGGAGTCGCCTCATACAGATCCGTCGGGACAGCGACATGCGTCTGCGCAAAGAGGTCGGCCAACGAGATCAACTCATTGGTGACGATGACGAGATCAGCACTCCGGTCTCCGGTTGCCCGCCACTCGCCGACGCTGACCAGGCGACCGTACCAAGCGTCGGCGTACGTTCCGGCTGCCGTCAAAATCGCGTACGAAGTGTCGGAATTCGCTTCAACGGGATAGTTGGTCCACTGCCACATCCCAACAGCCGGATGGTCGGACTGGGGCGCGAGGGTTGATTCCTGAGCAGAGGCGACACCGATGCTGGGAAGGTGCACCCCAAGCGCACCGACGCCGATAGCGAGGAGTGCAGCCCGACGCGAGATACCGTGACCGAGGTTCGATTCCATGATCGGATTGCTCCTTATGATGAAACGTGGCGGAGGCATGAACCTCTGCCTTAACGTGGCTGCGGCAAGCATATGGACTAGGGACACGGTATCTCCCTGTTCAGACCATTGCCGGTTGCTGGCAAGGCTGCTGGACTCGCGTCCTGTGCCGCCGTTGTCCGGCCCGGTCCGGCGAATGCCACTAGCGCCGCCCCACCTGCCAGCTTGAGCGCAGCCCGTCGCGTTGACTCGCGCATCACCACGTCCATTCGCATTCGACCTCTTGAGTCTTTCATCTCCTCCTGCTCGTCCACTCTTGCTCCCGGAGCACCTGTCCACTCCCGCCGCCAATGGCCCGGCCCACGCATGCCATGAGCAATCGGACCCGCGGGAGCTGGGAGCGCGGGCGACGCCCAGCCCGGGTGGCGGGGAGCAATCCCACCCCGTGGTCCATCACTCACCCCCAACGATCGCTTTGAATACCTGTCCGCTGCGCACCCGATGCCGCAACCGCGAAACCGGGGCGACCCGGTGAGACGGCCCGGAACGCAAAATGCTAGCTGATCGACGCGGAGTAGAGCTCCTGTTGCTTGGCGCGATCGAGGCGATCGGTAATCTCGTCCCACTTCGCGACCGCGTTGTCGAGCGCCTCCTGAGATGAAATGTCTCCGGAGACCGCCCGCGTCCATTCGTCCTCGGCCGCGATCCAGTACGCGCCCTGACCGGGAATGCGAAGATCGACGATTCGGTTTGGATGGTCGTACGACTGCGAGATCGAGTCGAGGTACTGCTTGGCGTCAGCCTCCGGGTACCCTGCAATCGTCCAGTCGGCCGGGTTGAAATGGCTCTTCCGTGAGGGATTCATTCCCGAGGGATAGATGTTCATCCAGAGGCTGATGTCCTTCGAGCTAAGGTGCTTGACGAGATCCCACGCGGCTTCGGAAGCCTTGCGCGTTTCGGCCGCCTTGGTCACGTACAGTCCCCAGCCAAGGAAGGCGAGATAGGGCGCGAAGTTGTTGCCCTCGATCGTGTCCCACTCGCCGCTGGCGTAGTTGTAGACGTCTGGCGATCCGGGCAAGATGCTGAAGCCCACCTTGTCCTGCACGATCGACTGATCCGATGCGTACTCGTTGCCGCCGATGTCGGCCCACCAGTGTGCCGAGGTCCCGGTGCCGGCGAGGAAGTCGCCAAGGGTCGTGTGCAGGTCGGCATTCTGCTGATCGGGCGGCGCAAACGGCACCATCGCGATCATGTCGTCCAGGGCGCGGACGAACGCCGGGCTGTTGATCTTGGGCTTCATCGTCTCGGGATCGAAGAAGAAGGCCGGATCGTCCGGGTGCTTGGCGTAGGAGCTGGCGCGGCTGACGACGAAATAGGTTCCCAGGCCGCCCGACCGGGCCAACGGATCGAGGTGGCCGTACGTCGGCATGCCATCGGGATCGGTCTTGCCTTCGAAGAACGCGCCGTACTGCTGGACCTGCTGCCAGGTGGTCGGCGGACCGTATTCTCCCTCGCCGCCGTTGGAGGCCCATTCGGCCCTCAGATCCTCGCTGACAAAGACGTCCTTGCGGTAGTTGAAATGATGCATGTCGCCATCAATGGTGGCGCCGTAAGTCTCACCATCCCAGGTCCGGGTCGGCCCGTGGAGATAGGGCATGATATCGTCATACGCGTACTCCGGCGCATCTTTGACCTCGGCCGGCATGGGGATGAAGTACCCGCCGCCGAGCATCTCGCCTTCCCAGCCGCCGGATCCCTCGAGGACGTCGAACTCGACATTCCCGGATGCCAGGGCCTGCGACATCTTGGGATACGAGTCAGTCTGCGTGACCTCGATCCACTCGACCTTTGCACCAGTGGCTTCTTCCCAGGCGCGGCTGATCGGGCGGAACACGTTCACGTGGAAGCCGGCATTGCTGAGGCCTTGGAAGACCACCGTCTGGCCGGCGAACGCCCCCTGCTTGGTCGTGTTGAGACACAGCTCGCCAACTTTCTCCATATCGGCCTCGCTCGGCGATCCGGCGCCCGGTCCGGGAATCGCCAGGATTTGGTCCTTCACGGTTCCCTGGGCCGACGCCGGACGCCGAAACAGTGGCGTCCCCACCGCCAGCGACGAGGCCGCCGCTGCCTTGAGCACCGATCGGCGGTTGGCACGCAGCCGAAGCGGAGACGGATCGAACGAAAAAGCCATGATGGAACCTCTCGTGTGATTGCTGCCCCAAACAACGCGGCAACTCCCCGGGGAGTTGCCGCGTTGTTTGGGGCAGCAATCACACGAGAGGTTCCATCATGGCTTTTTCGTTCGA
>CADCWJ010000452.1 GCA_902806365.1 uncultured Thermomicrobiales bacterium | reverse complement strand
GCGACGGCCAGTTTGCGCTGATCGCGTCGCCGGGTACTGGCTCGATCCGGTTCCGGCTGGAGTCATCCGTGGTCGCCGCCACGGAACTGCGCGCCTGGTGGGACTCGGCGGCACTTCCATCGGCGACGCTCGGGTATATCGAGGCCGCGCCAAGGGACTGGAAGCGCGGCGCCGATATGTGGGGGCTGGGAATTGGACCTGACCCGCTGATGCGTTCGATCAAGAGCCAGTTCGATCCGCACGGTATCCTGAACCCGGGACGACTTTTCGTCTGATCCGCGGCTTCCAATCCATTCGCTGCTTGTGACAGGAAGATCCAGGAAAATGGTGGTCTCGATCAAGGAAATGGTGAGCCGTCCGCTCGGATACAGCGGCCCGGACGTTCCCGATGATGACCTGCTCCGCGCTTGCGTCCATTGCGGGATGTGCCTTCCGAGCTGCCCCACCTATCGATTGACGGGCAATGAAGCGTCCTCCCCGAGGGGCCGCCTGTGGATGATGAAGGCGGTCGCTGACGAGCGGCTCGATCTCCTCGACCCTGAGTTCGACGAGCAGATGTACCAATGCCTGAACTGCCGTGCGTGTGAGGCGGTGTGCCCTTCGGGCGTCCATTACGGTCCACTGGTCGAAGCCGCGCGCGCCCAACTGGAGGAGCACCGGCCACGTCCGGCCTGGCAGCGGGCGGCACGCAAGGTTGGGATGGAACTGCCGTTCGCGGATATCCGCCGAATGCGGCTGATGGTCAACGCTCTCCGCCTGTACCAGCGCACTGGATTGAGCGCGCTCTTGAGGCGAACGGGCCTTCTGCGCCTGGTCCGGATGGAGACGCTCGAAGCCATGTTGCCACCGATCGTCGAGCCGCCGCTCGTGTCCGGAGCGGAGAAGTGGACCGCGGAAGAAGCGACCGATACGGCCCACCTGTTCAACGGCTGTGTGATGAGCACGGTCTTCCCGCACGTCAACCGGGCGGCCGGGCGAGTGATGGCGCACAACGGTGTATCGGTCGATGTGCCGGTCGCCCAGCAATGTTGTGGAGCACTGCACGTGCACGCCGGGATGATGGACGAAGCGCGCCGGCTGGCCCGCATCAACATCGACGCATTCGAGCGGGGCGATGCACCGGTCATCGTCACGGCGGCGGGCTGCGGCGCGGCACTGAAGGAATACGGGTTCCTGCTGAAGGATGATCCGAAGTATGCCGAACGGGCGCTGGCGTTCAGCGAGCGCGTGCGTGACGTGACCGAATATCTGGGGAGCCGCGACCTTGTACCACCCACGCATCCGGTAGCCGGGACGGTGACCTATCAGGAGCCATGCCATCTCGCCCATGCCCAGCGGATCACCTCCGAGCCGAGAAAACTCCTTTCGCTGGTGCCGGGACTGACGCTCGATGAGATGAAGGAATCATCGCTCTGCTGTGGAAGCGCGGGGATCTACAACATCATCCGGAAAACGATGGCCGACGAGCTGGGAGACCGGAAGGCGGCGAACATTGCCGCGACGTCCGCGGGAACAGTGGTGACTGCGAACCCGGGATGCGCGATGCAGCTAAGAACCTCCCTGCGCCGAAATGGGACTGATATGCCGGTACGTCACATCGTGGAAATCCTCGATGAGGCATACGGAGGCGAGCCCAGGATGGCGAATCTTCCGGGGTAAGACCCGGGCAACATCGTCATGCCTCGTCGGCGACCGCGATCGGGAACCTGATCAGCGCCGTGGTGCCGTCGCAATTCGATGATATCGAGAACGTGCCCCGGAGGTCCGAGGTGACCAGTCGCTGGGTAATCCGCATGCCCAGCCCCTCGCTTTGCGCCGGGTCGAATCCGGCCGGCACGCCATGGCCGTCGTTGAAGACCTCCACGTTTGCGAAGCCCTGATCCGCCCAGGCGCGAATCCGGACATATCCCTCCGACCGGCTCTGGAAGCCATGGCTGATCGCGTTGGCGGTGAGCTCGTTGATCAGCAGCGACAGCATCGTCGCCTGCCTCGTTGGAACCATGAGCTCGCTCGGCTCGATGTCGAATCTGACCGTGAGACCCGGCGGGATCAAGGTGCTGTGAGCATCTTCGGCGACGAGCCTGGCGATGACATCGACCGTGGCCCCGCCGAGCCGCTCCTTGTCGCTCAGGAGATCGTGGACCCCGGCGATCGACTGGATGCGGCTGATCGCCTCGCGGATCTCGGTCGCCCACGGCGCGTCCTCGTTGGTCCGAAGCTGAAGCGAAAGCAGCGCGGCGACGGTTTGCAGGTTGTTACGAACGCGATGGTGCATCTCCTGGACGAGGGCGGACTGGGTTTGCACGCTGTGCATCGCGTCCTGATAGAGCTGGGCATTCTCGATCGCCATCGCGGCGGAATCGGAGAACGCTTGCAATAGTGCCAGTGAGTCGTCGGTGAGCTGGACATCGGGACGGAGACGAAGGCAAAGCGCCCCAACGGAGTCTCGTGCGGTGCGCAACGGGAGGCAGAACAACTCGCTGACGCCATCGGTGTAGGCGAGGGCGCCACCACGGGCGGATCCGGACCGGATCACATCCATCACGATCGCGTCGCGATCCTTGGGGTCGATGATGTCGCGCATGGGACCGACACGGTGCTCGATGATCGGACGTGCATCCTCCACCGATTCCCAGGCGTGATGCTGGAGCCGAAAGATGGCGGCGGCCTCGGCGTGGACGAGGTCGATCGCCTGCTCGCTGATGAGGCGCAGCACCGCGGCCAGGTCGAGCGTGGAGGCGAGCATTCTCGATACGCGCTGGAGGGTGCCCAATTCGGATATTTTGCGCCGCAACCGCTCGTCCGTGGTGCTGTACTGGCGGGCGTTCTCGATGCTGATCGCAAGCTCCCCGGCGACCGTCTGAAGGAACTCGAGCTCGTCCTGGTCGTACTCGTTGTGCGCGATCGAGTGAATGTTGAGGACGCCGACCAACCGGTTCTGCCCCTGGAGCAGGATGGGAACCGACGCCTGCGAGGTGTAGATCTCGTCGCCAATGCCGGGATGAGCAAGGAAATCCTCGTGCGCGTGGGCATCCGGGGCAGAGATCAGGTGACCCTCCAGCGCGGACCGCCCCGTGATGCCGCTGCCGACGCGGATCGTGACCGCATTGATCGAGGCGGGGTTCAACCCGACCGCGGCCCGCAGGACGAGCAGTCCCGTCGTATCGTCATAAAGAAAAACCGAGCAGGCGTCGCTGGCGGTGGTTTCGGCGACGACCGCGACGACGGTTTCGAGCATCTCGGAAAGCTTGAGATTGGCGGTAGCGGCGCGATTGACCCGATGGAGGGCGGCGAGGCGCGCGACCTGGGTGGGGAAGGGGTCGATCACCGCCTTCCGCGAGGGCGCCGACGCGCCGTTCGCGGTCACATGGGCCCGCGCGGTCGAAGCCAGGGCGACACCGGCGGCCATGGTGGTAGCCGGTTCGTTGCCGGAGCCGCCATGTTTGGCGAAGAGCCCCTGGAGGATATCAACACCGGCGGCCATCGCGTCCTCCAGGGAAATCCCGGCGCGTGCCGTTCGATCACCGAACCGGCTGAAAGCTTCGACCAACGGCTGACCGCCGTGAACCACGACCTGGCGCGTCGGATCGTACGCTGACGTGAGTTGCATCGCGAGCTGATCGGCCAGGCTCCTGAGGGAAACGTTGGTGGGCATGGGTTGGAGCGCTTCCTGGGGGATAGGGCGTGCGTACGGCAATAGTGGTCGTGACATGGTGTGGCCCGGAGAAGCCAACGGTGGGATGGCGCGAAACGCCATTCAAAATCGCCGGTCACTCTTCCAGCCTGGCGCGGATGGTCGTCAGATGCGCGCGTCGAACCAGCCGATGAGGTGATGAAGGCGAGCAAGGCGCCGGCTGGGGGTGCCCGACCGCGAGAGATCGTGACTCTCGCCCGGTATCCGGACGAATCCGACATCTCGCTCCAGGTACTTCAGCGCGGTGAACATTTGCTCGGCCTGCTCGATCGGGCACCGGAAGTCGAGCTCATTGTGGATGATGAGCAGCGGCGTCTTCATGTCCGCTACATGGCTGATCGGGGAATAATGGAGGAGCTTGGCCGCGTCGTGCCATGGCACGCCGTCGAACTCGAGCCTGCCGAACGTGCTGCCGATGTCGCTCGTTCCGAAGAAGGAGTGAAAGTTCGAAACACAACGCTGGGTCACCGCCGACTTGAACCGCTGGTCGTGGCCAATGATCCAGTTCGTGAGATACCCGCCGTAGGAGCCTCCGGTGATCCCCAGCCTGTCCCGGTCGATCCACCCAAGGCCAGTCGCGGTCTCGACTGCCGCGATCACGTCGGGCATGTCCGACTCGCCCCAGCGGCCGCGGGTGCAGGTGGTGAAGTGCTCCCCGTATCCGGCCGAGCCGCGCGGGTTGCAAAAGAGGACGGCATATCCCCTGGCCGCCATCAATTGCATTTCGTGGAACATCGCGTGGCCATACATGGCATGCGGGCCACCGTGGATCTGGAGAATCAGCGGGTGTTGTGCCGGTGTGTCCCGCGAAAAGCCAAATGGGGGCAGGAGCCACGCTTGAACAGCCTGGCCATCAGCGCTCGTCACATCGAGCTCGATTGCCGGTGAGAGCGCGACCTCCCGAAGGAAGTCGTCATTGGCATGCGAGATCTGGATCACGCCGGATCCATCGAGCTCACACGCGTGCAGCTCGAAAGGCGCGTCTACCGCACCGCGAACAAGTGTCAGCCCATCGGAAACGACGGCGAATCCACTGACGCGGTGGTTGCCGTGGGTGAGCTGGTGATGGTTGCCGGGCTCGCCGTCGAGGGCCATGCGGAAGACCTGCGTGGCTCCGCGCGCCGAGACAAGCGCCAACATTGTGGAATCATCCAGCCAATGAAGGCTGCCGGAGCTGGCGGCATGGACATCGCTCATGCCGAAGTCGCCGATGGAGATGTCCCACTCCCCGGTGTGGTTGATCAGCTCCGAGCCGTCGGATTGGACCGTCCACAGGTTTGCGTTCTTCGACCCTCCCTGACTTGCGTCGAGGTGCCCCAGAAAGGCGATACGATCTCCGGACGGAGACCATCGCGGCTCACTGAAATACGCGTCTTCGGGAGTCAGCGCCGTGATCGAACCATCGTCGATCGTCAGCAGATAGATCGCGCTGCAGGTCCAATCCTTCCGACGCCTGGCCGAGCGGTTACCGACGAAAGCGATGCTGGCACCATCCGGTGACCACTCCGGCGCGCTGTCATGGACGTCGCCATTGGTAAGCCGTCGCGCGGTCTTGTTCGCGATCTCCACCTGCCAGATGTGAGTGAAGCGCTCGATAAACCCCTGACCATCCGCACGGAAATGAATATCGCGCACGATTCGCTCATCTGCCACGCCTCCGCTCGTGACGGGGGCGTCGAACCCGTCGCCTTCATCCACGTCGTCCATGGCCGTGAACGCCAGGGCGTCGCCGCCGGGAGCCCAGGCAGGAGCGGCGACGCCGTGGGGGTGGTTTGTGAGCTGGTCGGCCTCGCCACCGTCGATCCGAATCGTCCAGAGCTGGGTCTGGGGCTTGGCATCACCGGGCCGGTCAGCGTGCTTCGGGGCATCGGGCTCCGCGTCATGGTCGGCTGTGTCATGCCCGTCCTCCGTGGACTGAGCGGCCGGCATTACGGCGGGTCGATTGGAAAGAAAGGCAATGGTCTTGCCATCGGGTGACCAGCGCGGCGAGGAATCGCGATGCGACCCCGCCGTGAGCTGCCGCGCATCAGAACCATCGGGCCGGGCGATCCAGATTGCCGAGCGATAGGAGTCGGAATCCTTGTCGAGCGTCGTCTCCACCCAGGCGATCGCCGTTCCGTCCCTGGTCGCCTGGGGATCGCTCACGAGGGTGATCCGAAAGAGATCATCGGCGGTGAGTGGACGCTTTGCCGACGTGTCAGGTGCGGGCATTCGGGTGTTCCTTTCGGGCCCAGACGATACGCTGAAGACCTGGGGAGACGGCACAAGGACTCCCCGTCTCCGGTCAGGTGTTGCTCGTGTCGTCGCCTATACTACTCGCGGATTGGGCCGGACCGCGTCTTTGGCGATCGTCTTTACCGGAATGGTGCCGCTGGCGCAGGGGCCGCCGCGCAGCTCCGGCACGCGCTTCATGCATTCCCCTGTGCCGCCGATGATTCCTCAACTTGCCTCATTGCCATACAGTCGAGATTGGCCAGGACGTGTCCCGACGCTATCCACTTGATCCTGCACCACAAACACCCGGCCCGGCTGGACGTCGTGACACCCGGTCGTCACCCAGGCCCGGGTTCGCCATTCGGTCGGCCAGCGCCGCGGCTGGGGCCCTCCTGGAATACCTGGAGTATCGGCGCCAACATGCGGACATGATGCAGACGATCTCGGGATTGTTGCTGCTCGCGTTGGGGATCGGGCTGGCGGCGTCCGCCGCCATCACGGACGGGTATCTTCACCGTGGTGTCGAATCGGGAGCGGAACAGCCATATGTCGTTCAGCCTACCGGCAAACACCTGGCAACGAACATCGATCTCCGCCCGTTCTCACCCGATCGTCTGGAATCGGTGACCCAGACACTCGCCGGGGCCGGCTTCCGCTATGTGCGGCAGACGTTCAGCTGGGCCCAGATCGAGCCGGCGGAAGGCGCATTCGACTGGACCGCGTACGACCCGTTCATCGAGCATTTGGACCGTCGCTCGATCGGCGTGATTGCGGTCGTGACCCAGGCCCCGGAGTGGGCGATCGGAGCAGGAGGCGTCGACTCTGCGGACGCACCGCCGCGCGATCCCGCCACGCTCCAAACATTCACTCAGACCTTAACCAGCCACTATCGTGAGGAGGTGTCGTTCGTCCAAATCTGGGATGAGCCCAATGTCGCAACGAACTGGGGGGGAATGGTCGCGACCGGAGAGAGCTTTCTGCCATACCTGGTGGCAGGCTTCAACGGAGTGCGGGCGGGCAACCCCAATGCGCGAGTTATTGCGCCAGAGCTGGCGATCACGTCCGACCTGGCGGCCGGGTCGGGCGATCTCGAGTTCGTGCGCGATCTCTACCGATCGGCGGGCCAGTCATTCTTCGACGTCCTCGGCGTGCGACTCGATGGCGGCCAGTATTCTCCAGACGATCGCCGCTCGCGAGCGGACCGGATGAACATGTCACGAGCGATCCTGTTCCGCGACGTGATGCTCGAAGAAGGAGATGGAAGCACCCCTATCTGGGCAACCTCGTATGGCTGGGCGACGAGCGGGACGCTCAGCCGCGATCAGCAGGCCGAGTTTGTGGTGCGTGGCATGGAGCGGAGCTGGTCGGAGTGGCCCTGGATGGGGCTGATGGTGCACTGGACATTCCTTGCGTCAGAGGAGACCGCGGACAGTGCCTATTCGATCGTGCTGCCGGGTGGGACGGGGACCCCACTGTACCAGCGTCTCATCTCGAGCGCCGTCACCGAGCGCGCGGAACGGGCCAACACCGGCTTCGCGCCAATGGATTCCGACGCGGTGGACTACGGCGGAGACTGGCAGGATCAGCATCTCGAGAACCGAACGTTCAAGACGACGAGCCAGATCGACTCCTCCGCCACATTTGCGTTCCAGGGAACGGGGCTGATCATGTTCGTTCGCTCCGGACCGAACGTCGGATCGTTCACGCTGGAGATCGATGGTGAGATCGTGCCCGGAGGGAGCGTGACGTCGAGTGAGCTGTGGGATCTCTCGCTTTCGGCAACGACGAACGACTTTCCACGGACCGTTGCCTCCGGGCTGCCAGACAGGGAGCACGTCGCGACCGTCACTCTGGAGACACCGGGAGAGCTCACACTCGGCGGTTTCGTGGTGGAACGCGATCCACCGTTCGTCTGGCCGATCATCCTGATGACCGTCAGTTCGTTGATCCTGCTGTTCTTCGCTTTGCGCTCATTCGCCTATCTTGTGGCGATCAAGACCGGACATCTCCGGCGGCATGAGCTGATCGAGCCGTGGGCACATCCCGCGCGGATGCCGGACTGGCGGCCGGGGCGGTGACGAAGCACGGCCCGACTTCGCGCGCATGGCCGGCCGCCGGATGAGGCGGCTGGCGGCGGCAACAGTCCTGTTGAGTAGCCTCGCGGTGCCTATAGCTCGCGGTGATGCGGAATCGCCCCCCATCGCCGCGGTCATTCTCGCGCTGATGGTCGTGGTGGCGGCAGTCTCCCCTGGCGCGGCGCTGGGGGCGGCAGTGCTGGCACTGCCGACGGCCTACGAGCTTTTTCCGCTGCCGGGAGGAACGTTCAGTCTCCTCGAGGTGTCGGTTCTTGCCCTGGTGAGCGGCCTGGGCATACGACTGGTGACGTCGGGCCGGAACGCGTGGCGCAGCGCATGGCATGCCCTGAGTGACGAGGTCGCGATCGTGCTTCCGGCCGTGGCCATCGTGCCGGTGGCCGGATTGGCCTACTTCATGCTGCCCAATGGCGGCGTTAAAGATGTCGCGTTGCGCGAGATCCGGCTTACCATCGTGGAGCCGCTCCTTGTTTTGGGCGGGGCCCTCATCGTGCTGCGGGAAGGGCAGGCCCGGCGGTGGGCCTGGGTCTGCGGGGTGGTGATTGGGACTGCGATCGCCGCTGGCGCGTGTGTCCAGGTAGCCGGAGGGTTCGGGGGCGTCGACAGTGGAGCGCTGACGCGCGCCACGGGCATCTATTCCCATCCGAACAATCTGGCGCTGTTTCTGGAGCGGACCTTGCTGCTGTCGTTACCGGCGCTGCTGTTTCGGCCGCGTGAGCCCCTTCTCTGGCTCTCCTGCCTTGTCCAGGGCGCGGGTTTCATGCTCACGTTTTCGCGGGGGGGCTTGCTGGCGGTCGGCGTTGGCGTGGGAATCCTGCTGCTAATGCTGGGCAAGCGGCAATGGTTCAGGACCGGCATCGCGCTGACGGTCGGAGTCGCAGCCGTATTGTTCGTGCTCGGGCGAGAACGGTTGTTCGATCTGGGCGGCAGTGGATCGGAGCCGACTCGCTTCGCGATCTGGCGGTCCAGTATGCGGATGCTGCTCGATCACCCGGTCTTCGGCGTCGGTCCCGATCAGTTCCTGTATCAGTACGGACGACGGTATATCGAACCTTCCGCCTGGCCCGAGCGTTACACCTCGCACCCTCACAATATTGTGCTCGATGTGTGGCTTCGCCTTGGGGCGGCCGGGGTCGGCGCGTTCGCCGTGCTGGCCACGGGGGTGTCGAGTTTCGTGTGGCGAATGAGGACAACGATTCGAACGGACCCGATCGCCTGTGGAGCGGTCGCGGCGCTGGCCGGCGGAGCGGCCCACGGTCTGGTCGATAACGGGTTCTTCCTCCCTGACCTCGCGGCGGCGACGTGGATCGCGATCGCGATGTTGCTAACGCTGGACCACAGGGGACCGGATGCGGTACCCGAGGGAAACGGCGCCGATGACCCCTGAGCGACAGTTGGCCAGCGTATCGCGGCCGCTTGCGTTCCTGACGCTCGCCGGCGTCGCGATGGGTGCGGACGGCATACCGATCGGGTTTCGTGGGCTTTCGCTCGCTTGCGCCCTGATCCTCGGGATATGGATCAGCATGATATGGCCCGTGGATATGCTCGCCTTGCTGGCGGTGTCCATCCCGGTTCAGGATGCCGGGGCGTTCGAGGTTTCGGTGGCGAGCATCACACTGACGAAACTGTGCTTGTTCTGCCTGGCAATCGGCTGGATGTCCCGAGTGGTCGCGGGGGGGCGGGTGCCGATCGACGCGATCGCCTGGGCCTACGTTCTGGTCGGCACAGTGCTCGGAATCTCGATCGTCAGCAGTTCGAGCATCGCGGAGTGGTCCGGGGAGTTGTATCGATGGCTGGCCGCCACGTTCGTCTTCATCACCGCTCGGAGCGAGATTCGGGAGCGGTGTCATTTCAACCGGCTGGTCGTGGGAGTTGCGGTCGGGGTGATCGGGATTTCGCTCCATGCGATGCGCCAAGTGGTGACCAGCGACGGGCCACCCTCGTTCGTGGTCAACGGGATGCTTCGGGCATACGGGACGTTCGGGCAGCCGAATCCGCTCGCCGCCTATCTCGAAATGAGTCTTCCTATCCTGATCGCGATCTCGGTCGTTCCGCTCGTGAATCGCCGGCGACCAAGCCTTCATTCCTTTCCGCTCGCGGTCTCGATCCTGGCCGTGGCCGGGGGAATCGTGACGATGGTGCTCACGCAATCCCGGGGAGGGTGGCTCGGTTTTGGAGCCGCAGGAGTCGTGCTGCTCCTCGGGTTTCCGGCACGGGCGCGTGCTGGCGTGGTTGGAGGCGTTGCGGTGTCGATTGCGGTGGGGCTCGTGAGTGGTCCAGGGTTGGTACTGGCCGAACGGCTGCTGTCGACGTTCGGCAGCGGGGCCTCGCGCGTCAACGTGACGCCGGAGAATTGGTCCAGCCAGGAGCGGCGCGCGCACTGGGGAGCGGCACTCAACATGGTTCGTGCCTTTCCATGGACCGGAGTCGGCGCGGGCGGGTTCGACGACGCCTATCGCGAGTACACTTCCGACTGGCGGTTTCGCGTCAGCCGGGGCCACGCCCATAACGGCTACCTGCAGATGGCGGCGCAGGCAGGTTGGGGTGGTCTCGTGGCCTTTTTCTGCTGGATCGCCGTAATCGCCCGAAATGCCGTGAGCGCATGGCGAGCGCAGGACAGGAACCGTTCGGACGGGCGTGCTTTGGGTGGCCTGGCCACGATCGTGAGCTTCGGTGTCCACAGCATGGTCGACTACCTGAACGTTCTCAGTATCGGCATCCAATTGGCCCTCGTGCTTGCGATCGCACTCGCCGATCTTCCTTCCGGGGCAAACGCGTTGACTGAAGGGACGGACACACGTTGATGCTTGCACAGGGGATCCGGCAACCATGACCCTGGAATCCACCTCCGGGTCAGGACGTCCCATTGATTCGGACCCGATAACACGGCGTACGCGGCAACTGCTCGCGGCGGACGGAAGCCGACACTCCGATTACGAGGATCCTGAAGAAGAAGAGGCAGCGGAACTTGACGATCCGCGTGATCCGGAATCGCTCGGCTCGCGGATGCTCCGGCCCCGGACTCTGGTCTCGTTCGCGATCGCGATCCTGATCGTCTACTTTGTTTTCCAACGCCTCAACATCAACCCTCGCACCGTCTGGAGCTATCTGAGGAACGCCGATCCATTGCTGTTCGGCGCGGCGGTGACGGTCTTCTTTTCCAGTTTCGTGCTGCGCGCGATACGCTGGAGGATGATGTTGGCTCGCGTCGGATTCGATCAGCGGAATGGTTATGCCATCCCGGGAATCCCTGGGATGTTCCAGATCTTTCTCCTGTCGTGGTTTGCCAACTGCGTCGTGCCGGCCCGGCTGGGCGACGCGTATCGCAGCTTCCTGCTGAAGGAGCGGGCGAAGACCTCCTTCAGCGTTGGCCTGGGGACGATCCTGGCGGAGCGCCTGATCGACCTTGTCGTTATGGTCGCGATGGTGCTGGTCACGGGGGTGATCGTCTTCGGAACTTCCGTGCCTTCCCAGGCCGAGCAGGCATTCGTCGTCGGTGCGGTCGTGGTCGCGGTCGGAATCCTGGGAGCGATCGCGCTCTGGTTTCTGCGGGACCAGGTGGTGCGCCTGATCCCGGAGCGGTTCACCCATCATTTCCTGCACCTTCATGGCGCCATCTTCGACATTCTGAAGCGGCCGTACCGCTACGCGGGGATCGGAGTCCTGATCTGGCTCTTTGACGGGTTGCGACTCTTC
>CADCWJ010000451.1 GCA_902806365.1 uncultured Thermomicrobiales bacterium | reverse complement strand
GGGCACCTCGCGCCGCTCCTGATGGAGTATCCGAACGCCCGTTTCGTCCTGATGCACATCGCCTATCCGTACAGCGATGAGCTGATCGCGCTGGCCAAGCACTTCGGCAACGTATACGTGGATCTGTGCTGGGCGTGGGCGATCAATCCGTTTGCAAGCAAGGACTTCGTGCGTCGCTTCCTGCACGCCGTCCCCCTGAACAAGCTCTTCGCCTTTGGCGACGATGCGGCGACGCCCTCAATGGCCTATGCCTACGCCGTGCAGATGCGTCGCTGGCTGACCAGGGCCCTTGAAGAAGAGGTGGCCGATGGGTTCATGACCGCACGACAGGCGATGGATGCGGCCACCCGGCTGCTTCGCGGCAATCAACTGGCGTGCTTCGACATCGAGGGAAGGCAACGGGCTGTGCGCGACGCAACGTCTACGCACGAGCGCCACCCCTGGCCGTACCGCTACGACAGCGTTGGAGCGGCCCCCGACGGTGCGGCGTTGTAGGCCGAAATTCCGGGCGTGCAGTGCATGGACGATCGCGCTCCATGCAGTTGTGGATGCCACCTGAGCGTGCCGTTCATGCTCCCTCCCGGGGAGTGGGAGGGGCACGCTCATGGCGCTCCGTCACCCTGCCGCCACCAGTTTCGAAAAGCTTTGCGTGGATCCGATCCCGGCCGCCGAAGCCAGCGATCGCGAGAGAATCCGCTGAGCCTTCCGGCATCAGGGGGCAAAGTGCTTCCAGTGCCCCTCGGAGACGACGTCGACGACGCCGTCGACCACCTGTATGGCGGTCTGGTCGTCGATCGCGTACGCCGGATTTTTGAGACCGGCGGCCCATCGTTCCGCGCCGGCCATGGAGTTGTCCGGCAGGTCCTCATGATCCAGGTGCGGAAAGATCGAGAAGTCCACCACTCCGAGCGTTTCGTCGCCACCGGTGGGCGATGTCCAGCCGACGAAGTCCGTCCCGATGCGGGGCGTCAGCACCATGCTCCCGGCGCTCAGTCCCACGTAGACCGCGCGCAGCGACGGCAGGAGGTCGGCCAGTCCGGACTGCCGCATCCAGTGGCCAAGGTACAGGGCATCGCCGCCTGCCACCAGCAGGACGTCGGTCTCCTGGACCATGGGGACCCAACGCTCCCGGTCGATGCTGGGCAGCGCGGTCAGCTCCAGCACGCCCAGGGACTTCCAACCCAGCTCGCACATCGGCGTTCCAGGTTCCTGTCCGCTGATGAACTTCCATACGCCCGGGCCAGGACCGACCATCGGGTGCCCGTACATGGCGGTGGGGATGCAGAGGGCGCTGGAATCGGCGATCGGCTTGCCCAGGAGGCCAACCAGCGCGTCGTGGATGCTCGGGTTCCTGATGCCGGCGGACGTAAGCAGAAGCCGCATGATGTTCCTCCCGGTCATTTGCTGCGCGATGCCCAAGCGCATCCGGCCGCGATCGTCGCGCGGAGGGACGATACGTCTGGAGTGCAAAACCCGACCACTACCCATGCCATGCTTCAGGCCTTCGCCACCTGGATCAACCGAGGCACGGCACCTTCCGGGTCCCGGACGCGGCACATCGGCCCCGGGTCGTCATGGGAAACCGGGTGGATTTGTCTACTTGGATTTCCGCTGTGCATCGCAATGATGTCGAATACCGCGCCGTGGCGCATGTCGGACGCCATCGTTGATCTCCTTGCGTACCGGTGCAGCCGCTTACCGTCCCGGCGGCTGCTCAATCGTGATGCGGCGCCGGGACGCGGGCTTCTCCGGGATTGCGCATTGGACAGCGACATGCTTTCACGCCGCGAGCGCTAACCCCGCTGACCGCACCAGCAGATCGCACGCGCAACCAGTGGGGAACGGTATGGCCCTCAGCGTGCGGGCCTGAACTGGATCAGGCCCGAAAGCACATGAACACGCTGGCGGAGGACATCGTCCGATCCGGGAATCGCGAGCCAGGCTGGAAAGGGTGGACCCGTCAGCGTCCGTAGCTAGTAGATG
>CADCWJ010000450.1 GCA_902806365.1 uncultured Thermomicrobiales bacterium | reverse complement strand
GCCGGAGGTGATCGGAAAGTGCATCTGGAGGTTGTCGACTTCCAGCAACGGCTGGGTCGTTCGATCGTCGGGATGGGTGGAGCTCGCCTGGATCTCGCGAATCATGTTATGCCCCTGGTTGACTGATTGTCGCCACGTCGCTGGCCGTGCCGCGCGCAAGAGCCTCCACCCGTCCCGGTTCCGCGAACTCCGGCTCATGGAGCAGGCAGCGGACATCACGCCCCGGACCGAACACCGACGTTTTTGGAAGTACCCGATCGCACCGGCCCGGCATGAAGTAATCGCAGCGGGTGTGATAGGGGCACCCTGTTGGCCGGTCGAACGGCGACGGCACCATCCCCCGGATCGTGGCCAGGCGGTGTTGCCGCTCCTGGCCAAGTCGCGGGATCGATCGGAGCAGCGCCTGGGTATAGGGATGCTTCGGGTTGTGGAATATCTCGTCGACCGACCCACGCTCGGCGACGATCCCGAGATACATCACCGCCACGTCGTCGGCGATCTCGGCGACGACCCCCAGATCATGGGTGATGAACATCACGGCCATCCCCAGCTCATTCTGGAGATTTCGGATCAGGTCGAGAATTTGCGACTGGGTGGTCACATCGAGCGCGGTCGTCGGCTCGTCGGCGATCAGCAGGCTGGGCGTGCAGGCGAGTGCCATCGCGATCATCACGCGCTGGCGCATTCCCCCGCTGAGCTGGAACGGGTAGGTCGTCAACCGGCTCCGGGCGCGAGGGATGCCGACCTGCTCCAGCACCTCAACGGTGCGCTGCTGCGCCTGTTCCTCGGTTGCAGCTTCATGGAGGCGGACCACCTCGCCGATCTGATCGCCGATGGTGTGCACAGGGCTGAGCGAGGTCATCGGCTCCTGGAAGATCATCGAGATCTCCTTGCCCCGGATCGTCCGGATTTCCTTGCCCTTCGGATCGAGCTTTGCAAGGTCGGTTACCGGACTCGCCGCGCCGTTCGTGCTCTGCCGGTGGAAATGGATCTCGCCGTCCACGATCCGGCCCGGCGGCTGCACGATCTGCAGGATCGAGCGCGCCG
>CADCWJ010000449.1 GCA_902806365.1 uncultured Thermomicrobiales bacterium | reverse complement strand
GGTCGCCCATTGTGCGCATCCCAGAACCTCGGGGTGTGGCCCCCCGCAGCACCCTTCATGTGCCGTTCGGGGCGTAGGCGATAGCTGCAGATCCCGTCCATGGGGCCGTCCTTGCCGGCGACCAGTACGTGCCGCTAGATCTCGGTCGGGCCTGGGCGGTCCCGGACGGTATCGCCGGCGCTCGCGGCTACTGCTCGGTTGCCGGAGAAACGCCGGGCGCAGCGACACCGGCGCTATTTGTCGGGTCGTGGAACGACGGCGGTGCGATGATTCCTCGGTGGCCCACGACCGCATGGAGTTCCGCCTGGTGCGTACCCAGGATGAGGCATACGGCCCGGACGCAGTTGATGTCGTCGAGATCTACATCAACGGAAGTGCACTCACGGATCTCTGGTCGCGTGCCTCGGGCGAGGGTGGCCGGTGGATGCGAGCCGCTGACGCCCTGTGGCCTGGTCGTCGGCTCTGGACCACCGATCCGCTTCCCAACGGAGAACTGGGCGACGGCGATCGCCGCACCGTCCTCGTCTGCGTCGACGGCCTGACGAGCTGCGGAGGGGCAACGGCGAAGTTCAGACTGGACGACCACACGGCTCAGTGGAGTGACTTCTCCACCGTCCCAGAGGGCAAGATCGTCGCCTTAGGCCCATTCACCTTCGACCGCCATCTCTATGACCAGGCGATGGGCCGAGTCGAGCGCGGCATTCCGTAGGTGCCGCTACGCGCCGATGGCTGACATCAGCGACATTGCGAGAACCGGCCGTTGATCCTTCTCATCTTCATTCCCATCGTGCTCGCTGCTATCGGTCTCATCACGGGTGTCATGCGCGCCACTCGACGGAGGCAGTAGAACGCCGCCTGGCGCAGCCCGCCCCTCACGGCCGTACACGGAGTCCTCCTTGCCGGATCGGTTGCTGGAGAATGCGATCCGCCGACCGTCGTGGGAGAACGCCGGAGTCTGATTGACCGTTCCGCCTCGGCCAGGATCGTGGGGGCCCCGCTGCCAACCCTGACCACCTTCAGTTGCTCAGTGCCTTCGCTGGCTGAATAGGCGATGGACTGGCCGTCAGGCGACCACGACGGCGGGCGCTCGTGTCCGGGCTCAGTGGTGAGTCGCGTCTCACCCGTGCCGTCCACGCCGATGATGTAGATGTCGCCAGGACCGAGCTTCGGCTCACGACGGTTGAACGCTATCCGGCGACCGTCTGGCGACCATACGGCGT
>CADCWJ010000448.1 GCA_902806365.1 uncultured Thermomicrobiales bacterium | reverse complement strand
AGTACTTCGCGATCATCCCGGCGATGTTTGTGCTTGCCTACGGCGTCGGTGAGGACGAGGGCCTCGGCTTTCTCAACGTGATGCGCCTGACGAGCCCGGAAAGCGCCATTCTCTCGGCCATCATCTTCAACGCGCTGATCATCGTCGCCCTGATCCCGCTTGCGCTGCGGGGAGTAGCCTACCGGCCGATGAGCGCGTCGGCCCTGCTCCGGCGCAACCTGCTGATCTACGGCCTCGGCGGCCTGATCGTACCGTTCGCCGGGATCAAGCTGATCGACATGATCCTGACCCTTTTCGGACTGACCTAGATTCTCGTCCACGCACGCAGCGCCGGGACCGCGTCGTGAAGAAGGAAACCTATGCTCAAGCAATTACGGACCGCCGCCCTGATGATCGTCGTCTTGACCGTCCTGACCGGGTTGGCCTACCCCATTGCGATGACCGGCATCGCCCAGGTGCTGTTTCCCGACAAGGCCGACGGCTCCCTGATCAGGCGGAATGGCCAGGTCATTGGATCCGGGCTCATCGGGCAGAGCTTTGTGGATGCCGATTCGGGCCGGGTCCTGCCGGGCTACTTCCGGAGCCGGCCATCGGCCGCCGGTGACGGCTACGACGCCGCCCTCTCGTCCGGATCGAATCTCGGCCCAACGAACCAGGAGCTGCTCGATCGGGTGGCGGCGGATGTCGCGACGATCCGGGACGAGAACGGCCTTGCGACCGATGTCGAGATTCCGGTCGACCTGGTGACGGCCTCCGGGAGCGGTCTCGACCCGCACATCAGCCCGGCCTCCGCCACACTGCAGGTGCCGCGCGTGGCGCGTGAGCGAGGGATGGGTGAGGACCAGGTCACCGACCTGGTCGAGCAGCATACCGATGGGCGCACGCTCGGCGTGCTCGGCGAGCCAGGTGTCAACGTGGTCATGCTGAACCTGGCACTGGACGAGCTCCAGCCGATGCCGGCGAAAAGGAGCGGCGACGCATGAGCGAGCGTTCCGGGCCCGCGCACTCACCCGGCACCGGCAAACGAGGCGAGCTGCGGATCCTGCTCGGGGCCGCGCCGGGTGTCGGAAAGACCTACGCGATGCTCAGGGAGGGGCAACGCCTGCGCGAGGAAGGCCGCGATGTCGTGATCGGGCTTCTCGAAACGCATGGCCGGAGGGAGACCGAAGAGCAGGTCGGCGACCTGGAGATCGTTCCGCGCACGGCTGTGCCGTATCGGTCGATCGCGCTGGAGGAGATGGACGTCGACGCGATCATCGCCCGCAAGCCGGAGATCGTGCTGGTCGACGAGCTGGCTCACACCAACGCGCCGGGGTCACGTTTCCGGAAACGCTACCAGGATGTCGAGGTGCTGCGCGATCACGGCATTGACGTGCTCACGACAGTGAACATCCAGCATGTGTCGGAGCTTCAGGATCTGGTCCTGGGGATCACCGGGGTCGAGGTGCGGGAAACCGTGCCGGACTCGGTTCTGGACGACGCCACCGACATCCAGCTCGTTGATCTTCCAATCGAGGTCCTGATCCGTCGCTTGGAACAGGGCAAGATCTACCCAGCGGCACGGGCCGACACGGCACTCACCAGTTTCTTCCGGGCGGGAAACCTGACCGCCCTGCGCGAGCTTGCGCTTCGCCGCACGGCGGCGGAGGTCGATGAGCGGCTCGCGGATCTGATGTCCCCCGGGCTGAATCAGCTCTCGGCCGCCAGCGAGCGGATCATGGTGCTCGTCGACCCCCACCGGCACTGGGCGGACGTGCTGCGATCCGCCTGGCGCCTCGCCAGCGGGCTGCATGGCGAGCTGGTCGCGCTCGTCCTCGCGCCCGACGGCAGCGTCGAGGCGATCGCGGAGCCGGACCGCGAGGAGATGAAGCGACAGCTCCAGTTCGCCGAGGATCTCGGGGCCCGCTCGCGGGTGATGTCCGACCGGAGTGGCGAGACGAGCGACCGGATCGACGCGATCGTGCGGGCGATCCGGCAGGAACGGATCACGGTCTGCGTCCTGGGGGTACACGTCGAAAAGCCGCGTGGCTGGTTCGGGAAACGCCGGCTGGACGGGACGGAGCTGGCTGAGGCGGTGCTGATCCATACCGACAGCGTCGACATCCACCTGGTGCGGATGAGCGACCGGGCCTGAGGTACGATCGGGCCGTCTCTTCTTCCAGCCGGTTGCCCAATCCGCCCACTCCGGGAGCGATTCCGGGGTGGGGGGCAGCACCCTGGCCGGACCTGTCAGGAGGCACGGTTCGGACCGGTCGAGCGGCGATTATGCTATGCTGCCATGCACAGCGAACCCGCCGGGAACGGACGGCATGAAGCCTGCGAAGCCAGGTAGACCGGTGCCAACCCGGGTGCCGACCGCGTCGGACTGTCCCCATGCTTCGGGTGGCGTCGCCGGCGGGCGCGCACATGATGCCGTGATCTGTCAGGAGACAGTTGACCGCATCGAGGAGCCAAACGGACAGAACCATGAGCGACCTCAGCGCGTTCTATGGGCCCAACGCAGGCTATGTGCTGGAGCTGTACGACCAGTACCGGGCCGACCCCGATTCGGTCGATACCGAGTTCCGGCAGTTCTTCAGCTCATTCGCCCCCGACCAGATTCCCACTCGACATCAGCAGGATCGACAACGCGCCCCCAGCCCGAACGGCGTGGCCGTTGCCGAGGCGCCCGCTCCGGGGCCGGATGTGGCCAAGGTGGCCGCCGCCGTCGCGCTGGCCGAGGGAATCCGGGAGTATGGACACCTCGCGGTCCGGCTCGATCCACTGGGAACCGAGCCGCTCGGCGCCCCGGAATTGCTTCCCGAAACGTACGGTATTACGGAAGATGATCTCAAGCGGCTCCCAGCGTCCGTCGCCGGAAGCGAAGCCGCGGCGGGAGCGGCCAATGCCGCCGAGGCGATCGGCAACCTGCGCACCCGTTACACGAGCCTGGCGGGGTTCGATTTCGACCATATCCAGGTTGCCGAGGAGCGGTTCTGGCTCGCCCACGCTGTGGAAACCGGCGAGTTCGAACCGAAGGACGATCCCTCCGCGCAGCGAAAGTTGCTGGAACGGCTCACCCAGGTCGAAGTCTTCGAGCGGTTCCTCCATCAGACCTATCTCGGTCAGAAGCGGTTCTCGATCGAGGGAACCGATGTCGTGATCCCGATGCTCGACCAGATCATCGACGATGCGACATCCAGCGGGGCCCGTGAAGTGCTGATGGGGATGGCCCACCGCGGCCGCCTCAACGTCCTGACGCACATCCTCAGCAAGCCCTACGGGGCGATCATCTCCGCCTTCGAGGGCGGAAAGCGCAGGACATCGTCCGGCACGGATTCCGGCAATGAGGTTCGCACCGGTGATGTGAAGTACCACCTCGGGGCACGGCTCGCGCGCAATCCGGAAACCGGCGAGCGGGTCAAGGTGCCGGTCGTGCTGGCCCCGAACCCGAGCCACCTCGAAGCGGTCAACCCGGTCGTGCTGGGAATGGCCCGGGCCGCCCAGGACGATCGCGCCGATGCCGGTGAGCCAAGGCAGGACAAGAGCCGGACCCTGGCGATCCTGCTTCATGGCGATGCCGCGTTCCCGGGTCAGGGCGTCGTCGCCGAGTCGCTCAATCTCTCCGGGCTGCGCGGCTATAGCGTCGGCGGCACCATCCACATCATCGTCAACAACCAGATCGGCTACACCACCGACTGGCGGGATTCCCGCTCGACGCTGTACGCCAGCGATCTCGCCAAGGGATTCGAGATTCCGGTCATCCATGTCAATGCTGATGACCCGGGCGCCTGTCTCATGGCGGCCCGCTTCGCAATGGCCTACCGGCGCACCTTTGGCAAGGATTTCCTGATCGATCTCGTTGGTTACCGGCGCTGGGGTCATAACGAGGGCGATGAGCCCGCCTTCACCCAGCCCCTGATGTACGCCAGGATCACGAAGCATCCGACCGTGCGCGCCAGGTTCGCCCAGCGGCTCGTGGAGGCCGGCGTCGTCTCGAAGGACGATGTCGCCGCCATCGACAAGCGCGTGATGGATCGTCTCGTCAAAATCCGCCGGGGCGTCACCGAGGGCACCGAAGTCTTCGATGACGACGAGCCGCCGAAGCGAGCCGAGCGCGAGGAAGTCGTCACCGCCGTCGAGCTCGAGCCGCTGAAGCGCTATCAGGCGGGGATCCATGCGCTGCCGGACGGGTTCACCGCCAACAGCAAGCTGCGCCGGACCTGGGACAAACGCGCCAGGGTGCTCGACGTGCCCGATGGCACGATCGACTGGGCTCACGCCGAAGCACTCGCCTTTGCCGCGATCCTGAGCGATGGCACGCCCATCCGGCTGACCGGGCAGGATGCCCAGCGTGGCACGTTCAGCCAGCGTCATCTTGTGTTGCACGACGTCAGGAACGGTCACTCCCACACTCCGCTGGCGGCACTGCCCGACGCCAAAGCCTCGTTCGGGATCTACAACAGCCCGCTTTCCGAGAACGCCTGCATGGGCTTCGAGTACGGCTACAGCGTGCACGCCCCGGAAGCACTGGTGCTTTGGGAAGGGCAGTTCGGCGATTTCGCCAACGGCGCACAGGTCATCATCGACCAGTTCCTCTCGGCGGCGCGCGCGAAATGGGGACAGGAGCCATCGCTCGTGCTGCTGCTCCCGCACGGCTACGAGGGGCAGGGACCGGAACACTCCAGCGCCCGGCTCGAACGGTTCCTCCAGCTTGCCGCCCAGGATAATCTCCGCGTCGCAAACTGCACGACCGCGGCGCAATACTTCCATCTCCTGCGGCGCCAGGCCGCCCGCCTGAAGAACGATCCCCGGCCGCTGATCCTGATGACGCCCAAGAGCCTGCTCCGGCATCCAATGGCGGCGTCGACCGTGGACGAGCTGACGAGCGGCACGTTCCGCCCCGTGATGGATGACCCCCAGGCCCGCGATCGTCGCGATCAGGTGACGCGGCTGGTGCTCTGCAGCGGACGGGTCGCGATCGATCTCGACAGCAGCCCCGATCGCTCCGCGGCGACTGGCGTTGCGGTCGTGCGCGTCGAGCAGCTTGCCCCGTTCCAGAACACCGCGATCAGCAACGTGATCGCGAGCTACCCGAACCTGCGCGAGATCATTTGGCTGCAGGAAGAGCCGAAGAACATGGGGTCCTGGCTGTTCGTGCGCCCGCGACTGCGCGAGTTGGTCGACCAGACCTTCCCGATCCGCTATCTCGGTCGCCCCGAGCGGTCGAGCCCAGCCGAAGGGTCGCTCGACCGGCACAACATAGAGCAGGCAGCCATTGTCGCGGCGGCCTTTGCGGACGTTCCAGAGATATCCACCGCCCCCAGGACGGTCGCCTCAAAGAATGGGCGTCATACCGGGAACGGCGCGAAGAACGGTACGGTGAAGACACCGTCGAAGAAGAGCGTATCGGAAGTGACACCGGCGGCGGTTGCCGAAACAGCGGCTGCTCTCTCCGCCGAGCCTGAGGGAACGGACGCGGCGTCGGCGGTGGCGGCGACAGAGCCGGATTAGAACATTTGCCACCCGGCCGAAACAGCGTTACAGGTTGTAGGCACGACAGATCGGGAGAGCAAAAGTTCCATGGCGATCGAGATCAAGGTTCCGCCGTTGGGTGAGTCGCTGGTGGACGCCGTCGTCGGGCAGTGGCTGAAGAGCGAGGGCGAGGAGATCAGCCGGGGCGAGACGATTCTCGAGCTCGAGACCGACAAGGTGAACCTTGAGGTCTCCGCCGAGGACGATGGCGTGCTTGGGTCCATTTCCAAGCAGGAAGGAGAGACGGTCACGGTTGGCGAGGTGCTCGGCACACTCGAAGCCGGGGCCGGGGCCGCGCCCAATGGTGCATCGGACGAGGCACCTGATGGAGTCCCGGCGAGCACGGCGGCTGCAGCCGCCGTGTCGATTCCCGACGCCGAGAAGGTGGCCGATGTCCCCGCTTCCCCTGACCCACCCGCCGCGACCGCACCGAACCCAGGTTCCGCGCCAACACCCGCACCGGCTGCCGAAGCCACGCCTTCGCCCACCGCTCCTCCGTCGGGTGACGGGGGCGGGGAAGACGCCGGGGGACGCGCTGCGCCGGCCGTGCGCCGCATGGCCGAGGAACACGCGATCGACCTCGCCGCCGTTCACGGCTCCGGACCCGGTGGCAGGATCACGCGGGACGATCT
>CADCWJ010000447.1 GCA_902806365.1 uncultured Thermomicrobiales bacterium | reverse complement strand
GCTGGGATCCGATGGCTGGTGTTGTCTCGGTCACATGATGTCCTTTGGATTTGGCGAAAACGGTCGTGCCTGCCCGCCGATTGTCGCACGGGACGGGCCAGGGCGGGGAGGCAGGGCGGGCGGCGTTACCAGCCCCCATCGGCCAGGCCGAGGATCGCGCCAGCAGGCATCGCCCGGGGATCGAGGAACGATCGCGCGACGGGTAACGCGAGGTCGATCGGGATGCCACTGCCCTCGATGCAGTGACCGTGCCGGTCGAAGGTCAGGGCCGTGCTGATCGAGATCGAGCGGCCCTCATCGATGGCCAGGGTGCGCGGGCGTCCACTGCCTCCCCCGCTACGCTCGCCGACGACCTGGACGTGAGGGAGCCCCTGGAGGCCGAGCAGTGCATCTTCCGAGGCGGAATAGGTTTGGCGATCGGTGAGGAACCGGACAGGCTTCGTCCATCGCCAGCCATGTGCAGGGGGCTCGCCGGTGATCGGTACGTGGTGGTTCAGGGTGCCGTCGCCTCGCGAGAACCGGATCGTGCCCAGCGTGGTGCGGCCTTCGAGGAATCGGTCCCGGAAATCCTGGGCGGCGATCAGGCTTCCCCCGACGTTGCCCCGCACGTCGACAAGCAGGCGAGGGGCGGAACGAACCCTCGCAATTGCCGCCTCCATCCCGGCGTGCCACGCATCGCTCGCCTGCCATCCCCGGATCCGCAGATAGCCGGTGCCGGAAGCGAGCATCCGCGCCGACACCGGCGCCTTCCACGGGTCCGGCGCGAACTGCTCCCGCCAGGTGACAACGTCACCGGTGGCGGTCCGGACGCGCATGGTCCGCACCGCGCCCATCCGGCCCGAAAGCATCCGGTAGCCGGTCATCAGGGGGCGGGTGCGGGGAGTCGCGGATGTGCGGTCCCACCATTGACGAATCCTGGTCGAGATCAGCTCGTCTCCGGCGCGTACCCCCATCTTCCACCCCGGCGACCAGACAGGAACATGAACCAGATGGGCGGTATCCGGCGACGCCCAGACCCGATAGGGCAGCCGGGCGTTGGTGTGCCCGGCGCGCGCCCACGTGTGCGCATCGTGCAGATCCGCGAACAGGCGTTGCAGGGACGGCAGGTCGCCACCGGTGGCGTCGAGATCCGGACGGTGCGCCCCAAGCACATCCGCCCAATCGATCCCG
>CADCWJ010000446.1 GCA_902806365.1 uncultured Thermomicrobiales bacterium | reverse complement strand
TCCCGATAATTTCCTGCTCTACGAGCATTATGAGGATCAGGCAGCGCTCGAGGGCCACCGCACCACACCGCATTTCCAGTCGATCATCGAGGGCACGATCATACCCCTCCTGGAGAAGCGCGAGCGCGCGCTCTACAGCCTGGCCGTCAGCTAGGTTGTACCACCACAAGGGCGGCTCGGCTCCGGAACTCAGCGGCGCGGTGGCGTCGCAAGCAGGCATCGACCGTCAGGGAGGCGTTGCGCCGTGAAGCTCGTGTCGTTTGCGGTTCCGACCACAATTGGCCCGCTCGTCCGGATCGGCGCGATCGGACCCGGGGACGGGCTTGTCGACCTCAACGCCGCCTACACGCATCGCCTCGTCGAGTCCGGCAGTTCTCCCGAGGCGGCGCGGCGGATCGCGGCGGCCGTGCTCCCGGAGGACATGGTGGCATTCATTGCCGGCGGGCCGTTCTCCCTGCGGGCGGCGCACGACGCCCTGGACCACGCGATGGCGCACGGGGCCGTGACCGAGCTCCCGCGGATGGTCCACGACCCCGCTACGGTCACCCTGCTGCCGCCGGTTCCGCACCCTCCCCTGCTGCGGGACTTCATGGCGTTCGAGACCCACCTGAAGAACATCTACCCGAAACTTGGCCGGGAGATCCCCCCCGAGTGGTACAACCTGCCCGTCTACTACAAGGGCAATCCCGGCAGCCTCGGCACCCACGGCCAGGATGTGCCGATACCCTCCTATGCCGACGAGCTGGATTACGAGTTCGAGCTCGCGATCGTGATCGGCACGCCGGGCAAGGACATCCCCCGGGAACAGGCGATGGACCACATCTTCGGGTTCATGATCTACAACGATTTCAGCGAGCGCGTGATCCAGGGCCGCGAGATGTCGGTCGGGCTGGGACCGGCCAAGGGCAAGGATTTCCACAACGCCCACGTCTTCGGACCATATCTGGTGACGAAGGACGAGATCGCAAACCCGTACGATCTGAGAATGACCTGCCGGGTCAATGGCGAGGTCCGCTGTGACGACAACTCCGGCACCATGCACTGGACGTTCGAAGACATGATCGTTCACGCATCGATGGACGAGCGGATCGCGGTCGGCGAGATCTTCGGCTCCGGCACGGTCGGTAACGGGTCGGGCGCGGAACGAGACCAGTTCCTCCAGCGTGGAGACACCATCGAGCTCGAAGTCGAGGGCCTGGGTGTCCTCCGCAACCGCGTCATCTGATCCGGGGGTGAATGATCCTGCCGGATCGTGTTCCTCCTGTCTGGAACCGCTCCCTCGCCCTCGACCCGGCGAGCTTTGCCTTCGCCCCGGTGGCTCGCTCGCGAACCAGTGCCTTCGGTCCTGGCTCATCCCCTTGTTCCACAAAGCCTTCTCGCGGACCGTGAACGTTTCGCCAGGCGCAAGATCGGAGAAGTGGACGCCGGAGGGACTGCCTTACGCTTACCCTTGGGATCGTGCACGCCCCGCCGCGTTGACCTCCGGGTGAACCAGGGAAGAAGCTTTCGCCATCGGGCAACCTATGTCGTGATCGAGGGCGTCGGGGATGGTGCGTTCTCCTGGCATCTTGCGGAAACCGACCTCCGCTGGCGCGGCCACGACGTCGTGGCGATGGACCATTCGCACCACAACACCGAAAGGTGACGACAGCATGTGCCGGAATATCAGACCCCTCTTCAACTTCGAGCCCCCCGCCACGGACGACGAGATCCGGGCCGCATCGCTCCAGTTCGTGCGCAAGATCAGCGGCTTCGTCCATCCCTCGCGCGCAAATGAGGCCGCCTTCACTGAAGCGGTCGATCAGATCGCGAGCGTTTCCCGGACATTGCTGGGCTCGCTCGAATCGACCGCCCAGCCAAAGGATCGCGAGGTCGAGGCGCTGAAGGCCCGCGCCCGCTCCGCCCTCCGATTCAGCAGCGCGCCGGGCAGCGCGCCGGGTGCCGTTGATTCGTAGGGGCCTCACCTGCTAACCGGGCCCCGAGAACTTCTCCGCTCGCCATGACGATGCACCAGAGGGGTACGGCTCCTCATCACCGGTGCGTTGACATCACGGCATCACCCCCATACTGTGGGTTCCAGAGCATCCGGTTCGGATACAACCACAGTTCCCTGAGCGACACGACGTGATCGATTCACCGCTTTCGGAAGGGGCCAGATCCATGCGAGCGTCACGGCGGTCATTGTTGTCGTCCGTTTTTACGTTGCTCTTCCTGCTCTCGTTGTTCGCGCCGGCCGTGGCGCTGGGCCAGGCTACCGATCAGGGGCTCGACCCGGCGGACATGGACCTCTCCGTTGACCCGTCCGAGGATTTCTACCGGTTCGCCAACGGCGGCTGGCTCGACCGTACCGAGATCCCCGGCGACCGTGGCTCCTACGGAGTCTTCAACGAGCTCGATGATCTGACCCGCGAGCAGCTTCTGACGCTGCTCGATGAGGTGGCCACCAGTGGCGATCTGGAAGAGGGGTCCGACACCTGGAAGGCGGCCGAGCTCTACCGCCAGGGCACCGACATCGAGACCCGGAACACCCAGGGGATCGAGCCGATCCAGCCGCTGCTCGATCAGGTCGACGCAATCACCGACCTCGCCAGCCTCCACGAGTTCCAGCAGACCGCCGAGTTTTCCTGGCTGACCGGCCTCTTCTTCGTCTACGTCTTCTCCGACCTGGAGGACAGCTCGGTCAACGTGCCCTACCTCAGCAGCTCCTTCCTCGGGCTGCCCAATCGCGATTACTACCTCGAAGACTCGGAAGAGAACACCGAGATACGAGAGGCCTATGTCGCGACGCTTGCCGAGTTCCTCCAGTACGGCGGCTACAGCGCGGCCCAGGCGGAACCGGCGGCGCAGGCCGTCTACGACCTCGAAAAGCGGCTGGCGGAGCCGACCCTGTCGACCGAGGAGCAGCAGGACGTCTCGCTCTCCTACAACCCGAAAACGCTCGAGGAATTGTCAGCCCTGTATCCCGCCATGGACTGGACTGCCTACATGGCGGAGCTGGGGCTGACCGATACCGATACCCTGATCGTCACCGAGCTGCGCTACCTGGAAGCGCTCGACGCGATCGTCCAGGACACGCCGATCGAGGTGCTCAAGGATTTCATCAAGCTCGAGGTCTACTGGAGCTTCGCCGACTTCCTTGGCGAGGACATCGGGCAGACCGCCTTCGAGTTCCAGGGTGGCGTCCTCGGCGGCGTCCAGCAGCAGTCGCCACTCGAGCAGCGCACGCTCGACCAGACCAGTGGCATGGTCGGCGAGGCGATCGGCCAGCTCTATGTCCGGGAATACTTCCCTCCCGAAGCCAAGGAGCAGATCACGACGCTCGTCGATGCCCTGATCGCCGCGTTTCGGGTCCGGATTGACGACAACCCGTGGATGACCGACGAGACCAAGCAGATCGCGCTCGAGAAGCTCGATGCGATGGAGGTGAAGGTCGGCTACCCGGACAGATGGCAGACCTACGAGAACGTCGAGATCGGCGATTCCTACTTCAGCTCGTTCCTGAGCGCGGTCAACGCCGACACCCGGCGCAACCTTGAAAAGGCCGGAAAGCCCGTCGATCGCACGGAGTGGCCGGTTCCGCCGCAGGTCGTCAATGCCTTCTACAACCCGACGGCGAACGAGATCGTGTTTCCGGCGGGCATCCTCCAGGCGCCGTTCTTCGACTACGAGGCCGACGCCGCCTCCAACTTCGGCGCGATCGGCGCCGTGATCGGCCATGAGATCACGCATGGCTTCGACCTCCAGGGCGCCCAGTTCGACGCCGAGGGCAACCTCAGCAACTGGTGGTCGGACGAAGACCTCGCCGCCTTCGAGGAGCTCAACGCTCGTGTTGTCGAACAGTTTGGCGCCGTCGAAGTCCTGCCGGGCGTCAACGTCGACGGCCAGCTCACCGTCACCGAAAATGTCGCCGATCTTGGTGGCGTCCAGGTCGCCTACGATGCGCTCGACATCTACCTGACCGCCCAGGGCGATAGCGGCGCCGCAGCCGCGAGCCCTATCGCGTCGCCGGATGCTCCGCTGGCGGGCACGCCGGTCGCGAGCGAGCTGGATGCGACGCCGATCGCCGATGAGGTCGCTCCCTCGCCGGTGACATCGCCGGAAGCGTCTCCGCTTGCGAGCCCTGTCGCGAGTCCCGTTGCGATGACCGATTTTGACGCCCTGACCCCACAGCAGCGCTTCTTCATCGCCTACGCGACCGTCTGGCGTACCGAGATCCGGGACGAGGCGCTCCAGACCCAGATCCAGACCGACAATCATTCTCCTGGCGCGGTCCGCGCGGTCCTTCCGATCCAGAACATGGACGAGTTCCATGAGGCGTTCGGGATCGAGGAGGGGGACGGCATGTTCCTGCCGACGGAGGAGCGCATCGTCGTCTGGTGACGTGAATCATTCCGCACGATCACACGCGTACCGGGGGGCGGGTCTCGATCCGCCCCCCGGCCGGTTCATGCGGTCACCTCCAGGATCAGCCGGATCGTTCCCTCGGGTACGCCCGATTGCGGAAACTAACCGGGACCCGTGAACCCGCGGGGCCGGGCGTCCGGAGGGACGCGATCGTGGCCGCCTCGCCGATTATGGTGCATCCCCGTCAGCTCGCGGAGTGGACGCGTCGTGTCGGCGCGATTCTCGCCGCGATTCATGGACCTGCGGATGCAGGTGAGGCGCCATCGTTGGGCAGCACCAGCGGGCACTGCCCCGGCCGTGGCAGGATGCGCATGCTAAGCTCCATGCGACGTCTCGCCGCTTCGCCCAGGACTGTGATCCATGCCCCGACGATCGGTTCGTTTGTTCGCCCTCTGGCTGGCCCTCGTCGCGATCCTCGTGCCGGCCGGTCTGCTGAGCACTCGCGCCCAGGACCCCAACCGGCCACCGCCGGTTCAGGGCAACACGACCCGGAACGGGACGCCCATCGCCCCCTACATCTACAGCAGTTCCTTCGATATCGGGCCGCACAATCTCTTCCTCGACTGCGTGGGCGCGGGCGGTCCGGCAATCATCCTCGAGACCGGGTTCTCGGAGCCCGGCGCCGCGATGGATATGCTCCAGAACGAGCTCGGCCGGACCAACTTGACCTGCACCTACGATCGCGCTGGCCTGGGCCGCAGCGGCGAAGCGCCGGAGCCGCGTGTCGCCAGCGATGTCGTCGCCGATCTGCAGGCCCTCCTGAAACTGGCCGGCGTGCCTACGCCATACGTGCTCGTCGGGCACTCCGCGGGCGGCACCTTCGTGCAGCTCTACGCCCGGACCTACCCCGATCAGGTGCTTGGCGTGGTCGCGATGAACCCCGTGCCCCCGGCCGGCCTGTGGCTTCCCCGGGCGCTCCCCCTGATGGACGCGTGGGAGCAATCGGAGGAAGAAGCCGCCTACCGTGGCGAGGGGCAGAGTGAATCGATCGATTGGAACGCATCGGGCAACCAGCTCCTGGCCGCCCCGGCTTCACCACCCGGCATGCCATTCGAGATGCTGATTTCCTCGAATGCCCAGTGCCGCGCGCCCGGCGATACCTGCAACCGCACCTGGGAGGTCTACCGCGCGATCCAGCAGGAGGTGACCGCGCAGTGGCCGCAAGGTACGATGACGGTGCTTCCGGTCGGGGTCGACATCCATGTCAATGCGATCCCGGACGTGATCCGCGCGATCCATCGCGTAATCGGTCCCAATGCCACTCCGGTCGTCGTCGCTCCCGTCGCGCCCGGGGCCGGCACGCCGCCCGGCACCCCGGCCACGCCGGTATCCTGAATACTCCTCACCACTCGCCCCCCGCCGTTGCCACCTCGAAGAAGAACCTGGGTTCCCCGAACCGGTCCCCGGGATCCAGCTCGACGGCGCAAAGCTTTCCGGTGGTTCGCGGCAGCGTGTCGATCCCAATCTTGTTCGGCAGCACCAGCGGCTCGCGCACCGGGGTGTGCGCAAAGATCACCCGCTTCCCCCAATCGTGCGCCGAGAGAATGAACGGCTCCCGGATCCAGAGCAGGTCATGCCGCGAATTGTCGCGGGGCGGCAGCGGCGGACGCAGCCCGGCGTGGACGAAGATGTATTGCTCCGTCTCGTGAAAGAGCGTCAGGCCGCGCAGCCACTCCCGATGGGCGACGGGCACGAGCGCCGACGCCCGGGGCACGGGCCGGTCGTTCGTCGACCGGTCGCCGGGAGGCGACAGATACGACAGGCAGGTCTCCGCCCCGCCCTGGGTGAGCCAAAGCGACATTCGTGCCGGGTCGTCTTCGTGATCAAGCGCGTCGACCATCATCGCGTCGTGGTTGCCCATCAGGAAGACCCAGTGCGGATAATCCCGCTGCCACGCCATCAGTTGGTCGACGACGCCCCGGCTGTCGGGCCCGGAATCCACCACATCGCCGAGGAAGACGACCGTATCCCGCTCCGGCACCATCCCGTCGTCGAGCACCTGGCGGATCAGCCCGGTCAGCTCCCACAGATTGCCGTGGATGTCTCCGATCGCGAACAACCGCATCCACTGCTCCCGCGCTCACCCGTGCCCCCTCGAACACGTTCCGGACATGGTACTCATTCCGTGACGCCCGGGGAGATGAATGGAGGCGACTATTGATTATGGTCGCCAGTTCGGTCTATCTGCCTGGCTCTCCCTCCTGGCAGTGCGGCTCAATATCTTCTCCACGGAGTGCTCGCCCCCGTGCGCACTGCACCGGCCGGTTGTGCGCGTCCGTTATGATGAATGCAACAGGGGCCCTGTTGTAAAGCTCGGATTGGAGTGGGTAGGGCCAGTTCCCATGACGCCGATCATCGTCGAGGGTTCCTTGAACTCTCACGGCCTCCGGGAGAACCATCGGATCGCTGATCTACCGGTTCCGGCGACTCCGCTGATCGGCCGCGAGCAAGAAATAGAACAACTCAGGAAACTGCTGCTTCGGGATGATGCTCGCCTGGTCACTCTCACCGGTCCGGGGGGCGTCGGCAAGACCCGGCTCGCCCTGCATGTCGCTGCCGACCTCGCCGCGGATTTCCCTGATGGCGTGGTCTACATCCCTCTTGCCTCCATTCTTGACCCGGAGCTTGTGCTCGCGACCTTGGCGCAGGGCCTGGGTGTCCGGGATGCACCGGGACAGCAGTTGCGTGCACGGTTGCAGGCGTTCATGACCCAGCGACACCTGCTGCTCGTGCTCGACAACTTCGAGCACCTCCTGGATGCGGTTCCTCTGCTGGCGGATCTACTGGCCGGGAGCCGCCGTCTCACGATCCTTTGC
>CADCWJ010000445.1 GCA_902806365.1 uncultured Thermomicrobiales bacterium | reverse complement strand
GGGGTTCGTGAGCGTCGTCGACGGGCGGTTGCCTCAGGGGCCGTCCCCTCCGACCGAGGGCAGACGCGGCACGCCACTCTGGATCGGCATCACCGGCAACATCGCCTGCGGCAAGAGCGCCGTGCTCGCGATGGTCGGCGAGGCGGGGGCGGCGACGATCGACGCCGACGACGTCTATGCCTCACTCGTGGTTCCCGGCTCGCCCCTGCTCGACCGCATCGCCAGCAGGTTCGGCCGGTCCGTCATGACCACGGACGGTGCGCTCGACCGCCGGGCTCTCGCCGGAATCGTCTTCTCGGACCCCGCGGCGCTCGCCTCCCTGGATCGGATCGTGCGGCCGCCGGTGGTCTCCGAGATCCTGCGGAGAGCCGAAGCGGCCGGTTCCGAGATCGTCGCTATCGACGCGATCAAGCTGATCGAGAGCGGACTCGCGGATCGGTGCAACGAAGTCTGGGTGGTCAGGTGTGGTCCAGAGACGCAACTGGCGCGGCTGATGGCCCGGAACGGGCTCGATCCCGAGGGCGCTCGGAAGCGGATCTCGGCGCAGCCGCCGGTAGCCATGAAGCTGGCTCGTGCCGACCGGACGATCGACAATGACGGACCGATCGCGGACACCCGCATCCAGGTCGGTACTGCCCTTGAAGCGGCCATCCGGGAGCACAAGTTGAGACACGAACCACAGCAGAGCGCAGTAGCGGAACCGCGGAAAGGCTGAGGGTGTTGGACGAGGTATTTGAGTTCGACGTGTACTTCGATTACGGCTGCCCCTACGTCAACGGTGCCGCGATCTGGCTCCGGGACGTCAAGCGGAGCCTAGGCGATTGGATCGACATCACCTGGCGCTTTTTCCCACTGGAGCAGATCAACTCGGCCAACGGTCCCGAGTGGAAGTTGTGGGAGCAGCCCGAGGGGTTCCGCAGCAAGGGATTGCCAGCCTTCCGCGGAGCACTCGCCGCTCGCCAACAAGGAGCCGATGCCTTCGAGCGATACCACTACGCCATGCTCGGTCTCCGCCACGACGAGGGGAAGGACCACGGCAAGCGCTCGACCGTGCTGGAGGCCGCAAAGCGCGGCGAACTCGACCT
>CADCWJ010000444.1 GCA_902806365.1 uncultured Thermomicrobiales bacterium | reverse complement strand
ATCCGCTCGAGATCGCTCATGCGGATCACATCGGTCGCCTGATCGAGACGGGTCGTAATCTCCTGCTGCCGGGGGCTCAGGATGTCTTCGGGAACCGCGGCAGCTCGCGCCCGGTCCACATTTCGTTGGGCGCTGCCCAGCGCAGCGACGATTCGTTCCTCGCTTTGCAGTTCACGCGCGCGGAGGATGTTTTCGTCGATCGCCTGCACGAGCGCCCCCTGATCGACTTCTTGCGGGACGATCCGATCATGTACGGCGGACGTGCCCAGGATCACGCCAGCGACCAGAATCAGGAGAACTCCCCAGATCCAGTTGATGCCGATCAACGGCAGCCGGGGCAGCCGGTTGCGCCAGCTGGGCTCGCCCATATAGGCCGCTTGTCCCCGGAACCGATCAACCCCATGCGCCCCGGGTACACCGAACTGGCTCATCGGCGAGGGCGTCGACCACGTCTTGCGCCGCCTGGGACCACCCCAGTCGGCCATCCGCTGCAGTCGATCATGGACCCGTTCGAGACGCCGCTCGAAGCCGTCTCTTCGCACGGGACGCATGGGTTCGCCCGGAACCAGCTCAACCGCTGCTGCAGCCCCGACGACCTCCGCCTCGGGAACGGTCGCCGGCTCCGGAGTCGATGCCGACACCGCAACGGGCCCAGTAGCGACCGTCGCGCCGGCCGATCCACCTTTTCCCACCGGCACGACCAGCGGCCGCCATTGCGCCACCTGCGCACGACCGTGACGCCAGCGCTCCCTCGTTCTTCTTCCCACATCGGCGAGGGTGGCGATCTGGGCGCTGTCGGGGACAGGGGGGAAGCTGACAACCGCCGCCGCGGCACGGTGGAGTTCCCGCGCGATGACGACACCACGGAAGGCATCGAGCACGATGTCCGGATCCCGGTGATGTAGATAGGTCAGATCACGTAACTGGAATCCGGAGGTAACCACTTCTTCCGCAAACGCCCGACCGGTTCCGGATGTACAGGCGACAATCGTGTCGCCCGGTCGCAATTCGGTCTGTGCGATCAGCGGTGATGT
>CADCWJ010000443.1 GCA_902806365.1 uncultured Thermomicrobiales bacterium | reverse complement strand
TTGGAATACCGTCCCCCGATCGCCAGCACCTTGCTCGGCTGGCCCATGATCCAGCGGCTCAGGACCGCCCCATAGGAGCAGAAATCGATCGCCGCCCCGCCGCCATTCCGCTCCCGGTCGACCAGCCAGCCCCAGCCGACGCGCCCCACCGGCCCTCCCGTCAGGTAGGTCGCCGGCGGACCGCCGTGCCCCGCCCGGTGGTGGACCTGCCAGACATCGCCGATCTCGCCCGAGTCGATCAGCTTCTTGGCATGATGGTTCGCCGGCGACCAGTTCGTCGGCCAGTTGATCATCAGCCGGATCCCGTGGAGCGCCGCCGTCGTTGCCATCTGCTCGGCGATGTCGAGCGAGGCCGCCATCGGCTTCTCTTTCATCACATGGACGCCCCGCGCCGCCGCATCGGCGATGACGTCGGCGGCGTTGAGGTTGTCGGCGCAGGTCACGATCGCCGCCGGGCGACCTGTTTCATACAGTGCGTCCGCTGTCTCAAAAACCGGCACACCGCTATGCTTGCTGGCGAAAAACGAGCGGAGCTCCGGGTCCTCGATCACCATTCCCACGACATCCGCCGTGTCGCACTCCAAGGCCGATTGCAGCAACCCCCCGAAATGCAGGTGATCGCCGCTGACGAACCCCAACCGAACCTGCTGCTCTGCCACCGTGCCCTCCGTCCTGTCCTCGTTCGCGTGGTGCGACAACCGCCTTTGGTCGTGCTCGCCGGCACATCCGATCAGATCGCGACAGCAGGCTCCATAACCGGCATGCCACGTTCCAGCGGAAGCGTCACCGGCTGGCCGAGCTCGGCCGAGCGATAGATCGCCAGCACCAGCTCCAGCGCGTCGCGGCCGTCGGCGCCGGTCATCACCAGCGGTGTGTCATCCAGCACCGCGTTGACGAGGTGCTCGATCTTTCGGTAATGCAGCATGATCAGCGACGGCTCGACCGCCGGGATGTTGCGCCAGCCGCGCAGGTGGTCCGGGTCGCCGAGCTGGGTGGAGTAGAGGTTCACGCCGTCGCCCTTGCCCATCAGGATCGCTCCCTCGGAGCCATCGATCGACGTTGTGCTGTGACCCGTCCTGACCGCCCAGGCGCTGTACCACGAGCCCATCGCCCCACTTCGGAACGTCAGGTGAGCGGCGACCGTATCCTCGACGTCGAGATCCGTCAGCAGCTCGCCGCGCACCATGACCTCCTTGCGGAAGATGGCGCTCGTCGCGAACACCCGCTCGACCGGTCCCAGCCACCAGTTCAGGTTGAACGCGGTGTAGATGCCCCAGTCCATCAGCACCCCGCCACCGGACAGCTCCCGTTTCAGGAACCACGGCGCCCCGTGCGACGACGGACCCACGCCGACGACATTGAGCCCCATCACCTTCCCGATCAGCCCGTCATCGAGGATTTGCTTGACGAGCGGTGCGGCAACCCCGAACCGGGTCTGGTACCCCATGGTGAACTTCACGCCAGCGCGGTCCGCCGCCGCCACCATCGCGTCCGCATCCTCCAGCTTGATCGCGATCGGCTTCTCGCACAGGATGTGCTTGCCCGCCTCGGCCGCCGCGATCACGGCTTCCGCGTGAGCCGCGGCCCAGGAGGTGACGCAAACCGCCTCGACCTCCGGATTGGCAAGGAGCTCCTGGTAATCGCCGTACCCGGTACAGCCCCACTGCTCGGCGGTTGCGTTCGCCCGATCACGATCGATATCGGCCACCGCGACCAGACGGGCACGCGGATTCTTGACGATGTTCGGCAGATGGGCGGCTTGCGCGATGCCCCCGCAGCCAATCACGCCCATTCCCAACGTTCGCTCTGACACAGGTCCTACCCCTCTTCCGGTCCATGCGCGCTCTGCGTTTCGCCTCGTTTGTGTGCCGGTGCGTCAGATCCCGTAGTGATCGTCGATCTCCTCCTGATATCGCGCGACCGAACCATCGAGCACATTGGAGACGGGAACCGGTTGGTTGGCCGTTGCCGATTCGAGCACCGCGAAGGCGGTCGCGAGATCGAGCACACCTTCCGTCGCGCTCGCCTCCATCGACCGTTTCGCCGTGATCGCGGTCAGGAAATCGA
>CADCWJ010000442.1 GCA_902806365.1 uncultured Thermomicrobiales bacterium | reverse complement strand
TGCCGAGCAGGAGGGCACCCCCGTGGCATCCCCGGTTGCGGAGGCCGAGGCAGCCGAGGGCAACGCGGAGAGCACGACCGTGGTCGACGTTGCGCTCGACGACATCATCAGTGGCGGTCACGCGATCAACGTCCACGAGAGTGTCGAGAACGTTGCCAACTACATTGCCTGCGGCGATGTGACCGGCACGCCAGAGGGTGGCCAGCTTCGCATCACCCTCAACGAACTCAACGATTCCGGGTTCAGCGGTGACGCCCTGCTGCAGGACATGGGCGACGGCACCACCACCGTGACGATCGTGCTGACGAACGCCAACGCCCCTGAGGCGTCCCCGGCTGCTGGCTCCAGCGAAGAGGGAGCGGTCGCGATCGAGGACTTCGCCTACAACTCGGCGACGGTCACGATTCCGGTTGGCGGCTCGGTGACCTGGACCAACAACGATCCCGCGCCGCACACCGCAACCGCCCAGGATCGGGCGGTCCTGCAGTCCGGCACGCTTGAGCAGGGCGCCAGCTTCACGCAGACCTTCACCACGGCGGGCACGTACGACTACTTCTGCGAGTTCCACCCCAACATGAAGGGCTCGATCATCGTTCAGTAGGCAACCACTGCTCGACTGATTACGCCTCACGCAAAAGCCCCCGGCCGTTTCCGGCCGGGGGCTTTTGCGTGCGTAAAACCGGCGCTTGCCCGGCGGAATGGCAAACATGGAGTTCGCCCGTTCGCCCCCACTCCATCTGGTACGGGTCGACTCCATATCGACCCTGCGCGCAATCCGGGGCGGACATGGAGTCCGCCCGTACGAATTGAGTCTCCTGCGCCCCTGCTCGAAACCCGGAGCGATCTCCATGATCGCTCCGGGTTCCCATCTGAGCACCGATCTAGTCGAAGAGCGGGATCACTTCTTCGGCGAACCGGTTCATGACATCATGGTTGTAGGCGACCTTGGGGATGTTCATCAGGAAGTAATTGAAGCCGAGGTCGATCTTCGCCTGTGTCTCCTCGCGGATCTTCTCGGGCGTGCCGACGATCGTGTTCTTCGCGTATTCCTCGAACGACTTGTCGCCGCGGGCGTAGGCCGTGGCCTGGGCGGGATCGTCGTTGGGACCGATCGGATGGGCGCTCAACCCGGTCGAGCGAATGATGTCGTCGTAGTCGCGGGCCTCGTTCTGGCAATGCTCCTTGAGCACGTCCAGCTTGTGTTGAAGGGTGTCGAGATCGCCGCCGAGGTTGCAGGCGTCGCCCCAGCGGGCGACCAGCTTGAGCGTCACCTTCTCGCCACCGCCACCGATCCAGAGCGGGATCTTCTTGCCCGGCACGGCGCTCTTCGGCTCGTTGATCGGTCCGTCGATCGTGTAGTGCTTGCCCTGGAAGATCGGCTTGTCCTGCGTCCACATCTTGTGGATGAT
>CADCWJ010000441.1 GCA_902806365.1 uncultured Thermomicrobiales bacterium | reverse complement strand
ACTTCCCTCGATGTCGTCCGTCGCCACCGGCTCCTCCAGCCACCGGATGTCGAACGGCTCCACTTCGCGCATGAACTTGAGCGCGACAGACGGCGTCCAGGCGTTGTTGGCGTCGATCGCAAGACCGACCCTGGGACCGATCGCCTGACGGGCCAGCCGTACTCGCTCGACGTCCTCTTCCAGCGAGCTGGTCGCATAGCCGGGTTCCGGCATGTCATGGAGCAGGTTCGCCATGACCTCGGGATTGCGGCCGACCTTGATCTTGACGACCTTGTACCCCCGCGATGCGTAAGTGCCGACTTCTTCGGCCAGGGCGTTCGGGTCCTTGTCCTGAGCGTAGAACCCCGCGGACGCATAGGCGTCGAGCGTGTCGCGGTAGGCACCGAGAAGCCGGTAGAGCGGAGTTTCCGTAGCCTGTCCGATGATGTCCCAGAGGGCAATGTCGATCCCGCTGATTGCCATCATCAGCATTCCGCGCCGCCCACGCTGGTGAGCGCGCGAGGCCATCATGCTCCAGAGCCGTTCGACCGTGAACGGATCGCGGCCGAGCACGGTTTCGCGAAGTTCGCCAATGATCAGCGCCTCGGTGCTTTCGAGGAACCCGCCATAGGCGGCCGCTTCGCCGAGACCGACGATCCCCCCGTCGGTGTGGACCTGAACGAGCAAGGTGGGCCGGGACGGCATGTAATGGACGGCGTCCGCCATCGGGACCGGCATGTCGAAGGTGAGCTTGATCGTGGTGACGTCGGTGATGCGCACGAAAATCTCCGTTGCGCCGCTCGCTGCAACGCCTGATGCAAAAGGTGGCTGAACTGCGTGCTGTCACGGGTGCATTGACCGGAATGTAGCTGACAGACCACGCGAGTGGCAACCACTCTACCCATGAACTTCATCCCGCAGGGGCTCGGTTGGGCACGCCGGGAACCGGGCTCCCCGGCAGGCACATGCCGAAACAGGCGGGACCGGAACATTGACAGCGCCCGGCGACGGGGTAAAATCGCGGTGAGTACCGAACCACCAAGAATCTAGAGAATCGCCTGAGTGAACATCGCGGTTCACGTCTCGTCTTGTTTGCAGCCCGCCGATGGAGCCGGGAGGTATCAGCCGGAACAGGTACTCGCAAAACGACCGTGTCGCGAGGCGCTACCGGGTCATGCACAGTCATGTGTGCGAGGTGAAGTGTTTTCGGCGCTGGTGCGGCTTCCGCCGGTTGCCTGCGGCGAATACGAGAGGCAAAGGAGAAGGCTGTCATGGATCGCATGGTTTCACGACGACGCTTGGTACAGGTATCGGCGGCGGGAGCGGGAGTTGCCGCGCTAAGCCCAATGCTCCTGCGGACAGCGATGGCCGCTCCGCCACCGCTGGAAAAGAAGGACAAGTACAAGGTCGGCTTCTCGCAGGTCGAGATGAACAACCCGTGGCGAACCGCCCAGACGGCGAGCATGCAGGACGAGGCCAAGAAGCTCGGTCACGAGCTGGTGTACACCGAGGCCGGCGGGTCGGAGGCGAAGCAGATCGCCGATGTGGACTCGATGATCGCCCAGCAGGTAGACCTCATCTTCCTGGCCCCACGGTCCGAGAAGCCGCTTGCCCAGGCAGTCCTGAAGGCCAAGGACGCCGGAATTCCGGTCATCCTGCTCGACCGCGATGTTGACCAGACAATCGCCAAGCCGGGTGAGGACTACGTCTGCTTTATCGGGTCCAACTTCATCCAGGAAGGGGCCCGGGCAGCCGAATGGCTGGCGCAGACCATGGGCGGCACGGCAACGATCATCGAGCTGGAGGGCACTACCGGGTCGTCCCCGGCCATGGATCGCCAGAAGGGGTTCCGCGACTTCCTCGCAGGAACCTATGTATCCGAGGAAAACCTGGGAACCCCCGCGCCGGCTCCCTCCGGTGGCTTCCCGGGAATGCAGGTCGTCGCGTCCCAGACCGGCGACTTCGCGCGGGACGAGGGCCGCACCGTCTTCGAGACCCTCTACCAGGCGAATCCGACCGCAAACGCGGTCTACGCCCACAATGACGAGATGGCGCTCGGCGCAATCGCGGCATTGGAGGCAGCCGGCAAGGTGCCTGGCACGGATGTCGTCATCGTTTCCATCGACGGCTCGCGCGACGCGCTGCAGGCAATCGTGGACGGAAAGTTGGGCGCCACGGTTGAGTGCAATCCGCGTTTCGGCCCGAAAGCCTTCGAAACCATGATGCAGTATGCGAATGGCGAGCAGATCGAAACCAAGATCATCAATCCCGATCGCTTCTTCGACGCCACCAACGCCGAGGAATTCCTCGACGAAGCCTACTAGCGTCGCATCGAGCGTCATGGTCACGCGATGGGTGACCATGACGCCGGTCGCATGGCTACGACGGAAGCGCGGCAGGGCGTGATCGAATCGGTCGCGCCCTGCCGTTTCTGGTTGGACAGGCAGGCCATTGGGATGTTTCAGCAATCGCACGGTCGGGAAAGCCATACATGAACTTGCCCACGCAGCCGGCGCCATTGCTGCGCATGACTAACATCTCCAAAGGGTTTCCCGGAGTGATCGCCCTTGCCGGCGCTGAGCTGACCGTCGACCGGGCAGAAGTTCATGCCCTTGTGGGACAGAACGGCGCTGGCAAATCGACATTGATCAAGATTCTCACCGGTGCCTACCGCCGGGACAGCGGTGAGATCATTTTCGATGGCCAGCCAGTGGACTTCCGTACACCCCAACACGCTCAGGCGAATGGTGTCAGCACGATCTATCAGGAAATCAATCTCGTTCCCTACCGGTCGGTCGCCGAAAACATCTTCATGGGACGAGAGCCGCGCCGGTTCGGATTCATCGATTGGCCGAGGATGAACCGGGAAGCGGCCGCCGTCCTTGAGCGGACCGGCGTGCGGGCCGATGTCCGCCAACCGCTCATGAACCTCAATGTTGCCACTCAGCAGATGGTCGCGATTGCGCGGGCGGTGTCCTTCCAAAGCAAGCTGGTGGTCATGGACGAGCCGACATCGTCGCTCGATGACCGCGAGGTTGCGACGTTGATGGAGGTCGTCAGGCGGCTCAAGACCGACGGGGTCTCGGTCATCTTCATCACGCACCGGCTCGATGAGCTGTACCAGATTTGTGACCGCGTCACCATCATGCGCGACGGGAAGACCGTAGACGTACGACAAATGAACGAGATTT
>CADCWJ010000440.1 GCA_902806365.1 uncultured Thermomicrobiales bacterium | reverse complement strand
GAGTTCTTGCCCGAGTCCCTCGCCTGGGAGAACTGGAAGGATGTCGGCGAGCGCGCGTTCTCGCTCGCCGATGCCATTAGTGCCCAGCGGTTGTGCTTTAGCGACCCCACCCGGCAAGAGTTGACTGCCTTCATCACGACCCTCCGGGGGGCGCTCACGCGGGCAATCTATCCAAACTTGGTTCCTGACCCGACACCCGAACAACTTGATGGACTGAGGAGTGCGCTCGGTGCCTTGGCGGGCGAGCTGCCTCGCGTTCGGCGGGCGCTGGAAACCGAGTTCCGCTCGCTTACCCGTCCAGTGGATTCGTCTAGTAGTCATCCCGACGGCCCCGCCTGACCGACTCGGTTCAGTTGACCTTCAAGCGATCTCAAGCCCGCGGCCAGCACGACCAAGAATCGGATCGCAACAGGCTGGTTCCTGCGCGCCGTGTGCGGGTGAATCCGGTCGGCAGGTTTCGATGAGACCAAAGGCTAGCGGTTAGACCTCGGTACCCTCGGTGACCGGTAGTTCGCCGCCAACGGGTTCGGGTTCCGCGTCGTCTCGATCTGCCGTCGCCGAAGTCTTCGAACCGTTCTGGACCTGCTCGCCTCGGCGGTCTCGATCCAACTGGCTGTCGGCGGGCCGTTCGTCGCCCCCATCCTTCGGCGAGGACTCGTCGTTGCCGCGCTCCCGCTTTTCGCCGTCTTGACCATCACCACGGTCCGCGCCATCCGAGTTCTCGCCGGCGTTGGCATCCCGTCCGTCGCGGCGCTCGGGCGGCGAGCTAGCTTCGCCCACAGGTTTGCGGTTGCCGTCCTGGCCTCCGGTCCGGTCGTCGTTCCGGTCTCCGGCCTCCGCGTTCCCGTCCCGTTCGTCTCGGTTTCGGCCATCACCGTCCGGGCCGGATGCGTCGTCTTCGTTTCGCCTCTCCGAATCGGTGGCCGGCGGGCTTGCCGGAGCCTCGGTGTCGTCGGCCACTGGTTTGCTTCGGTCTTTGGGCGAGCGCACTTGATCCCCGGTGGCCCTACTGCTTCGGTCCCGATCCTTCGGTGCCGACGTGGCGTCGGTACTCCCTTGGACCTCGGGTTCGTCAGCCGACGAACCTTCTCCGGGCTCCCGTTCCGCACGCGCGCGGCGGTCGTCGCGCTCCCGCGCGTCGGCTTTCCGCTCTCGCTCCTGCTCGTCCCGCCGAGCCTGGTCCTGCTGGACGCGCCGCTCCGGCTCGGGGACCTCTTCCTCGACAGGGACAGGCGGCGGTGATGGGTCCGCGTAGTCCGGAAGGTCAACGTTCTCGTTCTTGAAACGAATCGGCTTCGTGCCGACCGGAAGACCCGCG
>CADCWJ010000439.1 GCA_902806365.1 uncultured Thermomicrobiales bacterium | reverse complement strand
TCGAGAATGTCGAGACTGCCTGTGGCATCCCGACGCTGCTGATGGGCTACGGTCTCGAGAACGGAGCGGCCCGTGGCATCGATGAAGAGGTGATCTTCCAGCCGCTCGGTGTCTGTGCCGGGATCACGCCGTTCAACTTCCCCTTCATGATCTCATTCTGGTTCTGGCCGTATGCCGTCGCGACGGGCAATACCTTCATTCTGAAGCCGTCGGAGCAGGATCCACTTGTACAGCAGCGCACGTTCGAGCTGATCGAGCAGGCCGGCTTCCCTCCCGGCGTGATCAATCTCCTGAACGGCGGTCACGATGCGGTCAACGGCCTGCTCGACCATCCGACCGTGCGGGCCATCTCGTTTGTTGGTGCAACCAAGACGGCGGAATACATCTACGGCCGCGCAGCCGCGACCGGCAAGCGGGTGCAGGCATCCGGTGGCGCGAAAAACGCGATCGTGGTCATGCCGGACGCCAATCTCGACTCCTATCTCTCGACCATGATGAACTCCTTCTACGGCGCCGCCGGCCAGCGCTGTCTCGCGAATTCGCTGGTCCTGCCGGTGGGCAAGGCGCACGACGTCTCGCGGCAACGGATCGCCGAGGCGGCCGGCCACCTGCGCGTGGGTGACGGGCTCGACCCCACCGTGCAACTTGGACCGGTGGTGTCCGCAAGCGCGCGCGATCGCATCTTTGCGGCGATCGGCGGTGGCGTCGATGAAGGCGCCGAGGCGGTCCTCGATGGCCGCCAAGTCCATGTCGATGACCGACCGGACGGATACTTCGTCGGTCCGACCCTGCTCGACGGCGTGCGTCCGGAGATGAGCGTCTATCAGCAGGAGATCTTCGGTCCGGTCGTCAGCATGTCACCGGTCGATAGCCTGGACGAGGCGATCGCGCAGATCAATGGTGTCGGGTATGGCAACGCCGCCTCCATCTTCACCGAAAGCGGATCGGCGGCTCGGAAGTTCCGGACGGAGGTGGACACCGGGAACATCGGAATCAACGTCGGCGTTGCCGCGCCGATGGCCTACTTCCCGTTCAGCGGGGCGAAGCGGTCGTTCTTCGGCGATTTGCATCCACAGGGCCGCGATGCGGTGCGCTTCTACACCGAAAGCAAGGTGGTCATCACACGTTGGACAGCCGGTGATGCGGGGAGCGTCACCGGAGTCGGAAGGTAGCACTGGACACGCATCGATCTGGTGGAACGTACCGCGATCATGAAGATGGGGAGATGGACCATGCGTAACGAAGAGCGTTTCCTGTCCGCCTTGGCGAGACAATCGGTTTCCAGGCGCACCGCAATCAAGGCCGG
>CADCWJ010000438.1 GCA_902806365.1 uncultured Thermomicrobiales bacterium | reverse complement strand
GACCGGCTCTACTTCGAGCCGCTGGACGCCGAGAGCGTCGAGGAGATCCTGCTGCACGAGGCGGGAGAGGACGTATCGCGGATACCGCCACTAATTGTCCAGTTCGGTGGGCAGACGGCGATCAACCTGGCGAAGCCGCTTAGCGACGCCGGAGCGCCGATTCTGGGCAGCTCGCTCGAGTCGATCGACCTGGCTGAGGATCGTGAGCGATTCGAGGCGTTCCTGCGCGGGCTCGATATCCCGCAGCCGGCGGGAGCGGCCGTCACATCCCTCCGCGACGCCGAGCAGGTCGCGGCCCGGATCGGCTACCCGGTGCTGGTCCGGCCGTCGTACGTGCTCGGGGGGCGGGCGATGGAGGTCGTCTACGGCGCTGACCAACTGGCCCGCTATATACGCAATCAGGCGTCCCTCACACCCGAGCACCCGGTTCTCGTCGACAAGTACCTGCTCGGCAAGGAAGTCGAGGTCGATGCGATCTGCGATGGCGAACGGGTCCTGATCCCGGGGATCATGGAGCACATTGAGCGAGCCGGGGTTCACTCCGGTGATTCCTTCGCGGTCTACCCGCCGATGAACCTGTTCCCGGCCGAAGTCGATACGATCGTGGACTACACCACGCGGATCGCGGTCAACCTCAAGACGAAGGGGCTGATCAACATCCAGTACGTCGTCCATGCTGGCCGGATCCATGTGCTGGAAGTCAACCCGCGATCGTCGCGGACGGTGCCATTCCTGAGCAAGGCGACGGGTGTGCCGATGGTCAAGCTCGCGACCGGGATCATGCTCGGCAAGACGCTGTGCGAGCAGGGCTACGAAGGGGGGCTCTGGCCGAGGCAGCCGCTGACTGCGGTCAAGGCACCGGTCTTCTCGATGGCGAAGCTGCGCGGTGTCGAAGTGCACCTTGGGCCGGAGATGAAGTCGACCGGCGAGGTGATGGGGATCGACCGCACCTTCGAGCCGGCGTTCTTCAAGGCGCTGATCGCCTCCGGCCTGGCGATGCCGCCGAACGGCTCGATCCTCGTCTCGGTGGCGGATGAGGACAAGTCGGACGCGCTGGAGATGGTCACCAAACTGGCGCGGCTGGGGTATCACCTGTACGCGACCGAGGGCACGGCGTCGATGATCGAACGCGCGGGGATGCCGGTCCAGATGTTGACGAAGCGAATCGGGCGCGGGTCACCCGATATGTTGGACGTGATCCTGAATGGCACGGTGGACGGGGTGATCAACACACCGGGTCCAGCCGACAAGGAGATCCTCGACGGGCTCGAGATCAGGCGGGCGGCGGTCGAGCGGGGTATCCCGTGCATTACGTCGGTCGATACGGCGCGAACCGTCGTCGAGGCAATGGAGAAGGCCGGTGCCGTCTACACTGTCCAGCCGGTTCAGGCCTATCGTGAGCGGGATATCGGGTACTAGCCACAGATGGATACCAGCAGGGGCGGGAATGCGGTGAGCAGCGGGACAGCACAGGCGACGAATCGTGAACGGCGAAGCTGGTCGAAGGAGTTCGTGGGCCGGATCACGACGGTCGCGCCGGTGATGGGCGATTCGACGCTGATCTCATTCGTGGCGCCGGAGGGGTTGGTGGCCTCCGCGCGCGCGGGGCAGTTCGTCGAAATTCTTTGCCGCTCGGACGAGTCATTCGATCCGTTGCTGCGCCGCCCGTACTCGATCTATGCCGCCGACGCGGCGAAGGGCGAGTTGACGATCCTTGTCCGGCCATACGGGCGTGGAAGTCGCTGGCTGTGCGGCCAGCCACCCGGCGCATCGCTCGATGTGCTTGGGCCACTCGGCAACACGTTCGATATCGCCGCAAAATCCCGCAACCTGCTGATGGTCGCCGGCGGCGTCGGCGCGGCGCCGCTTGCGATGCTGACCAATGCGGCGATTCGCGGCGGGCTGAGCGTGACGTACCTGATGGGTGCGATGACCGCCGATGGACTGCTGCCTTCCCAGCTCCTGCCCGGTCAGGTCGAGTACGTTGTGGCCACGGACGATGGAAGCCAGGGCCATCGAGGCTTCGTGACCGATCTCGTGCCGGACTACCTGCTTTGGGCCGACCAGGTTTTCGCCTGCGGACCAGAGGCAATGTTCCGTTCACTTCGGAGCGTCGTGCTCGCCAATCGCTTCGGCAAGCATCCGCCCGTGCAAGTCTCTGTCGAGCGAGCCATGGCCTGCGGGGTCGGCGCCTGCCTCGGCTGCGTCGTGCAGACTCGCTCGGGAATGAAGGCGTCGTGCGTCGACGGGCCGGTTTTCGACATGGACCAGGTGGTGTGGTGATGACCGAAGCCGCACTCCGCCCCGATCTCTCCGTCGATCTGGCGCCGGCCAATCCGCGCGAGCTCCGCTTGCGCAATCCGGTGATTCCAGCCTCCGGCTGTTTTGGATACGGGCTCGAATACGGCGGCATCCTGGACGTCCAGCGCCTTGGTGCGTTCGTCAGCAAGGGAGTCACTCCGCATCCGCGCTCAGGCAATCCGATGCCGAGGATCACCGAAGTGCCGGCCGGGATGCTCAATGCGATCGGGCTCCAGAACCCGGGTATCCGGGGGTTCCTCCGCAAGTACCCGCGCATTTGGGAGGGCTGGGACGTCCCGGCCATCGTCAATATCTCGGCCGAGCGGGTCGAGGATTTCGCAATGATGGCGCGGCTGCTCGACGAGCAGCCGGGGATCGCCGCGATCGAGGTCAACATTTCCTGCCCGAACGTTGCCGCTGGCGGATACTGCTTCGGGTGGGACACCGCCATGTCGCGGGATGTGACGCGGGCGGTGCGTGAGGCGACGACACTGCCGGTGATCGTCAAGCTGAGCCCCGGCGCGCAGGACATCGTTGCCATCGCCGAAGCGGTAGAGGCCGAGGGGGCGGACGCCATCTCCCTGATCAACACGCTGGTCGGCATGGCGATCGACACGCGGACGCGGCGTCCCATTCTGGCGAACGAGACCGGTGGGCTCTCCGGCCCCGCCGTCAAGCCGGTGGCGGTGCGGATGGTCTATCAGGTGGCGGGCGCGGTCCGAATTCCGATCATCGGGATGGGCGGTATCTCAGGGCTCGACGATGCCCTGGAGTTCTTCATGGCGGGGGCCTCGGCAATCCAGGTTGGAACCGCCATCTTCTCCCGGCCCGGGATGCTGCTTCGCCTGATCGACGACCTGGAGACCTGGATGCTCCAGCAGGGAGTCACGACCCTCGGTGAAATCGTGGGAGCCGCGAACCCTGGCTATCGGACGCACGACCGGCACGAGTTGGACATGGTGACGGGCTATCTCGACGAATGAGATCACGGCTCATGCCAGCGGTTCGGTCCTGGTGTCGCAGGAGTTGCCGACCTCTTGGTTGCCAAATTTGCGTTCGTTGCATCACCGCAAAGCCGTGGCGATCGCTGGCAATACCGGGCCGAACGTGAAGCTCCGCTTCACGGATGCTGCTTAGCTTACAGGGACGATACAACACGATCGTCCCCTGCACATGCGTTCCGGAGGAGATCCAGTCGAGGACGGACGGGGTCGGTCAGGGGAGGGGCGAGATGATGGTCGACATGCTGGACCAGTTGCGGGCGATCGGGGCGCTCAAACAGGGACATTTCCTGTTCTCGTCGGGGCGGCACGGCGATGTGTACCTCGAAAAGTTCGATCTGCTTCGCGATCCGGGCGCGACGTCCGACGTCTGCCGGGGCTTCGTCGAGCGCTTTCGCGACCAGGCGATCGATGTGGTCGTCGGTCCGACCACGGGTGGGATACTGCTCGCGTTCGAGACCGCGCGCCAACTTCGGGTCGCCGCCGCCTATGCCGAGCGCGCGTCCGACGAAGCTGCCGGCCGCGAGTTCCGGCGAGGGACATCATTCGCGCCGGAATTCGCGGCCGGCAGCTT
>CADCWJ010000437.1 GCA_902806365.1 uncultured Thermomicrobiales bacterium | reverse complement strand
TCGAGGGGGCTGGAGCCGAAGCATGGTGGATCAACCTATCTGGATCACGTTCATCGTGGCCTTCGTCGTCCTGAACGTGCTCTTGATCAGCATGGCGTACATGACGTGGTACGAGCGCAAGGTTCTCGCCTACATGCAGGACCGGGTCGGGCCGACGCGAACCGGGCCGCACGGTCTGCTGCAGCCGATTGCCGACGCGGTCAAGCTGCTGGACAAGGAAGACCTGATCCCGGGCGCGGCCGACAAGTACGTCTTCATGTTCGCGCCGGTCGTGGTCTTCGTCTCCGCGCTAGTCGCGGCGGCGGTGATACCCTTCGGCGGCACGGTCGACATCTTCGGCCGCGACGTCAACCTCTTCGTGACCGATCTCAATGTCGGCACCCTCTTCATCCTCGCGATCGGCTCGACCGGTGTCTACGGCATCATCCTTGGCGCCTATGCCTCGGCAAACCGGTTCTCGCTGCTGGGCGGGCTGCGCTCGGCGGCCCAGGTCATCTCCTACGAGCTGATCCTCGGGTTCTCGCTCGTCGGGATCTTCATTCTCACCGGCTCGCTCAGCCTGCGCTCGATCATGCTGGAGCAGCAGAAGACGATCTCGATTGGCCCGCTCGATATCTCTAACTGGTTCATCCTCTCCCAGCCGCTCGGGTTCGTGCTCTTCCTGATCGCGGCGGTCGCGGAAACCAACCGCGCTCCATTCGACCTCCCGGAGGCCGAGAGCGAGCTGGTCGCCGGCTTTCACACCGAGTACTCCGGCTTTCGCTTTTCGCTCTACTTTTTGGGCGAATACATCAACATGATCGTGGTCTCGCTGTTCGCGAGCACGCTCTTCCTCGGCGGCGTCGATGGTCCCGGGGCGGAACGCTTCTGGGGCCTTGGGTTGCTCTGGCTCTTCCTGAAGACCGTCCTGTTCCTCTTCTTCTACATCTGGCTGCGCGGCACCCTCCCCCGCTTCCGGTTCGACCAACTGATGGGCGTCGCCTGGAAGGTCCTGCTGCCCCTGGCGCTGCTCAACATCCTGGTCACCGCCTTCATCCGCCTCGTCGCGAACGGACAGGTATTCTGATGACTGCTCGTGATTCCCGCCCGGCCGACGTGACCGCCGCCAGCGAAACCCGCGAACGAGGAGCGGCCTGATGTCCTGGGATGTCCTGTTCTTCTATCTGATCGGCGGTGCCAGCGTGCTGTGCGCGCTTGGGGTCGTGGCCGCCCGGAACCCCGTTCACAGCGGAATCTTCCTCGTGCTCAGCTTCCTAAACGTCGCGGGCATCTTCGTGATGATGGGTGCCGAGTTCCTGGCGGTGATCCAGATCATCATCTATACCGGGGCGATCCTGGTCCTGCTGCTGTTCGTGATCATGCTGGTCGATCCAAACGACCTGCCGAGCTTCCATACCGCCCAGCCGTTGCAGCGCTACCTGAGCTTTCTGCTGGGAGCGGTGCTCCTGCTCGAAGTCGGCGCCGCGATCATCACGCGGACCGGGCTGGTCGGGGTCGGCCCCGCCTCGCCGGAGGCGGTCGCCGCGGTCGGCGGCAACGTGCAGGCCCTTGGGCGCCGCATCTATACGAACTACCTGCTTGCCTTCGAGGTGACCTCGCTGATCCTGACCGTCGGCGTGATCGGCGCGGTCGTGCTGGCGCTTCCGGAGCGCCTTGGCGAGCGCGTCGGCACCCGCCGCGGCACGATCAGCCTCTCGCATGGGCGGGGCACCGACGCGATGCTGCCCGAGGGGCCACGCGGCGAGACCCCGATTCGCGTCACACGGCCCCGAACGGCACCGGCTCCCGCCGCGACCCGCACCATCGTCATGACCCGCGACCCTGACGCCCATACCCGCCTCACTGGCCCTCCGGGAGGCGAGGGCGGCGTGCCCCCGAACGGCGGGGGCGGCACGCGACGGACGGTCTCGCGGGAGAGGGTCACGATGACCCCGCCAACGACGACCACAACCACAACCGGGACGGGAACTGGGACAGGACAGACACGCCATGACTGAGGTGACGGTTTCCCACTTCCTGTTCCTGAGCGCGGCGCTCTTCATCATCGGGATGATGGGAGTGCTGACCCGGCGCAACATCCTGATCATCTTCATGTGCATCGAGTTGATGATCGCGGCGGTCAGTATCTCGCTGGTGGCCTTTGGCTGGGAGAACCAGACGCTCGATGGACAGATCTTCGTGCTCTTCGCGCTGGCGGTCGCGGCGGCCGAGGCGGCGATCGGGCTGGGGATCATCCTGGCGCTGAGCCGGCGCGGCAAGTCGGTCGATGTCGACGACCTGCGGACGTTGCGTGATTGACGCGATGGTCGACACAAGGGCGGGCGCAACCTGCGTAGCGGCCGTGCTCGTGGCTTCCCAAGGCAGCGATGCGATGACTGAGGCCCACACGAGGTGAACGCCGCTCTCACATGCGGCTTCGCCGCACCGGGCCGCCACAGGGGCGGCCCCTACAAAGCCAAGAGCTCGCGAAGGCGATCGAGCGGTGGTGGGGATTGAAACGATGGCAGACT
>CADCWJ010000436.1 GCA_902806365.1 uncultured Thermomicrobiales bacterium | reverse complement strand
TCTGCTGGATCGCGTCGCGGGTACGCCAGGTGCTGCTGTATCCCGCTGCGGCGATCAGGCCGACGCGCCCGCCACCAAGCTCGATCGAGGTTCCGGCGCTGAAGTCCGCCGAAAAATTGGCCGGGATGTCCAGATTGGTCTGGACCAGAGTGGTTTCGGCATTGCGAAGGCTCGCTGCGAAATCGCGGCGCTGGGCCGCGGTCGTCTCCCCGAAGGTGCCGCTCTCGACCGCATTGCGGAGCGCGCTCGGGAAATCGCGGGTGCCGTCGTCAAATCCGAAAGGGTCCAGATCGCTGCCGTAGTAGGTGTAGCCGAGGCGCGCGGTGGTCTCCGTATCGACGCTTCCGGAAACGCCGATGTTGAGGAACGGCTCGCGCGGGATCGCGCTGGTGGTGAGGTTGATGACGCCGCCGCCGAACTCGCCGGGATAGTTCACCGAATAGCTCTTCTGAACGAGCGAGCTTGCGATGACGCTGGTCGGGAAGATGTCGAGCGGCACGACTCGGCGCAGCGGCTCCGGGCTCGGAAGTGGCGAGCCGTTGAGCAGTGCGAGAGAATAACGATCACCGAGGCCGCGCACGAACACAAAACCGCCGCCGACGACGCTGAGGCCGGTCACGCGTTGAAGCGCACCGGCAATATCGCCCTCCCCCGTCCTCGCTATGTCCTCGGCCGAAAGCACCGAGACCACCTCGGGAGTGTTGCGCACGATGTTCGGGATGTTGCGGCCGACGACGACGATATCCTGCTCCGGATCCGGCTCTGCGCCAGGAGCGGAGACTTCGATCTCCTGCTCGGGCTCCCCGGGCGCATCCGGAGCTGCCGTTGTGCCGGGGGTAGCAGTCTGGGCCGGGGTGGTCGTGCCCCCGGGCGGCGTGCTGGTGCCCCCCGTCCCCTGCGCGATCGCGGCAGGCGCGAGCAGCGCGGTCGAAAGGAGCAAGAGGCTCCCGAACGTGAGTGGCTTAGTCATTGGTAACCCCCGAAATCGAACGATCGGGGCGGCGGCACCCACCGCCGCCCCGTTTCACTGGCAGGCGATCAGGCGGTTGGGAGCGCGGTGCAGTTGCCGCTGGTGCTTCCAAAGTTCACGTAGCTGGCATTGCAGGTCCAGCCGGCGAAGCTGGTGTCCTGCGCGTTGCGAACGGCACCGATGAAATTGACCGCCTCGAGCCGGTTCGGTGCACCCGTGTTGACGGTGGCGAACTGATCGGCGTTGAACGTGGTCGGATCGGTGGCGGTCACCGCCGTCTCGTTCGCTCCGTTCACGAAGACGCTGGTTAGCGAGATCGTGAAGGCCGAGTTGTTGTTGTTGGTGCCAGAGCCGAAGATCTCCGCAATCCGGGCCACGGTGACATTGCCGTCGTCGCGGAAGGCAGTCGGACAGGCGAGCTGGACCGAGCGGAAAACCGGCGGGCCAACGTCCTGCAAAGTCGCGTCGGTGGCCCGGGTGGTGGTGCCGCTGGTCTCATCGATGTCGAGACAGGCGCTCGGACCGGTAACGACGCTGTTCAGAAGCGCATAATCGGTGCCGCCACGGAGCAGGATCGCATTTCCGCCCTGCACCGTGCTCCTCTGCACGAGGGTCGCATTCGAGACGCGGGTATACTGACGCGGAAGCGCATCTTCATTGCCGTTCGAATCCGCCTCGATCATCGAGTCCCCGTTGCCCGTGTCGCGCTGCACTCCGACGACGAACTGAACCGTGCCACGGTAGCCGAGGTCGGTG
>CADCWJ010000435.1 GCA_902806365.1 uncultured Thermomicrobiales bacterium | reverse complement strand
GTTCCCATCGACCCACCTGTCGGACCGACCGGCCTTTCCATGGCCGGCGAGCGTTCGAACGCCGGGCTCCAGCTGGGGCTCTCCCAGCGTGCGGTCGACGAGGGGCGCGGTGAGGCGGTGGCCCGTCTCCTGGAGTGGATCAATGGACCCGGCTACATGGCGACCGCCCACGGCGAAGAGGGCCAGGGCTGGGAACGAAATGCTGAGGGCCAGATCCTCCAGATCAAGGATGTTTCGGTCCTCCCGTATCGCCAGTTGACGGGCTGGGCGCTGGTCGGCTCTCCTGAAGAGCTGGTCGCCCGGTACGAATCGGTTCATTCGTACGACGATGGTGAGACGATCGATGTGTACAGCGTCCTCGAACGAAGCGGCGCCTATCCCATCAACGACACGACACAGTGGGCGGCGATGCCACCGGCTCCCGCCGCGACCTACGCCGATTTCATCCGCACCCAGGCCGAGGGCGAGTACGCGTTCATGACCGGGACGCGGTCGTTCGAGGAGTGGGACACGTACGTTGAGACGCTGAACTCGATCGGTCTCGCGGAGTGGACGGCCCAGGCGGAGGCACGCGCCAGGGAGCTTGGCATCATCCAGTAGCCGGGAGAAGGAGTGCATCGCGAAGGAACGGGGTCGCGCGTGATAACCGCGGCCCTGTTCCGCATCTCGCCGTGGCGGGCGTGGAATGAAGGTCAGGTCCAGCATGTTCGTGACGCACGACGTCGGCAGGACGATCACCTTGCATCGCCAGCCAGACGGTGCTGCCGCCTGGGAGCTGGATTATGGATCGCGGCCAAAGCCGTTCATTCACCCGCTACGGACGCCATCCGGTCAGGTTCTCTCGCTCAGTGAACCGCACGATCATCTCTGGCATCGGGGGCTCTGGTTCACCTTCAAGTTCGTCAATGGGGAAAACTTCTGGGAGGAGAACGTCGACCACGGTGTCCAGCGCGTCACGGGCGTGCCGGAGCTTCGCCACGACGGGAGCGGACAAGTCGCCGTCCGCATGAAACTTGACTGGATCGGACCGGCAGCGAGGGAGCCGGTCCTGATCGAAGACCGCCTGATTGACTATCGGGAGAACGATGGCTGTGATGTCTTCGACTGGACGATTTCGCTCGCAGCGCAGCGCGATGTCGTGCTCGATCGCACGCCATACACCACCTGGGGTGGGTACGGCGGTCTGTCGTTTCGCGGCGCGCGTGGCTGGGCCGTCGAACGATACGGGCTACCGGACGCGATGGTCACCGAGCGTCCGGCAGGGCAGCAGGGTGCCTGGTGCGATCTCTCCGGCAAGCTGGACGGAGGAGCGGGTCTGACCGGCGGTCTGGCGATCCTCGATCATCCTGGCAATATCCGGCATCCGACGCCGTGGTACGCGGGAGGAAGCTCCATGACGTTCATCAATGCCGCGATTCTTTTTCATGAACCGCTCGCGCTCGCCAAGGGTGAGGAGCTGCGCCTCCGCTACCGCGTGCTTGTCCACGACGGGATCTGGGACCGGGGACGGCTTGAGGCCGAGAGCCTGGCGTTTGCCCAGGGTTCGCCATGACTATCGGCGAGGGACCAGTGCCGGCGTTTCCCGGCGCGGTTGGGTTCACCCATCTCCGCGTGTACGACACCCCCGCGTTCGATGGTGTCATCGGTGGCAGCCCACATGTTCATCTCGCGAGCGTCGAAGCGTACCTGGTGACGGCCGGTGCGGGCGAGGTCGTGACTCTGAGCGCGGAAGGTGAGCAGCGCTTCAGCCTGCGGCCCGGCGAGGTGGTCTGGTTCGAGCCCGGCGTGATCCACCGTCTTGTCAATATGGATGGCAACCTCGAAATCCTCTGCGTGATGCAGAATGCGGGCTTGCCGGAGGCGGGAGATGCGCTCCTGACGTTTCCCGACGAGGTGCTTGCCGATCCGGCGAGGTACCAACGAGCGAGCGCCATCAGCGGCACGGACGATGGCGAGCGGCTCCGGGCCGCGATGGTCCGCCGGGATCTCGCGATCGAGGGGTTCGAGACGCTTCGCACGCGGATGAGCTCCGGATCGACCGAGGCGCTGACGGATCTCTTCAGTCGTGCGGCGATGCTCGCAAGGCACCTCCTTCCGTCGTGGAAGCAGCTGGTGAAGGAAGGACCCTCGCGGGAAGTCCGGGCTACCTCGCTCCGGCTCGCGAGCCTGAGCATCGGAGACCCCACCATGTTCGCGGGCGCCCGGGTGGCGCGGACGCGACCTTCCGGCGACCACCACGGGATCGGGATGTGCGGCCGGCTCGATGGCTACCATCCGGAAGGGACACTCGTGCAAGGCGAACGTCGGGCCTGAAAGGCCCGTATGATACTGCCCCGTATCGCCTTCCCCAATGGAGCTATATCATATATTCTGCCGGTAACCGGCGACGGTTGCCGACCTCGTGAAACCGACCTTGTGCAACGTGAAGACCGTGGAGCGACACGCCGATGCTGGCCAGCACACAGCCTCACCAGACCAAACGGGCGATCGCCTACGATGCTCTTCGCTCGTCGATCATGCGGTGTGAACTGCGGCCCGGCCAACGGCTCATCATCGACGACATCTCGCGGCAGCTCGGCATCAGCCAGATTCCGGTCCGCGAGGCACTCCAGCAATTGCAGAGCGAGCGCCTGGTCGTGAACGTGCCGCACATCGGCGCGACCGTTTCATCTATCTCCCCGGCCGATGTCGCCGAAGTCTTCGCCCTGATGGAGGGGCTCGAATCGGTCGCTGTCGAGCAGGCCGCCGCAAACGCCTCGCCGCAGTTTCTGGACACGCTGGACCGGATGGTCGGCGAGATGGACGTCGCTCTCACCGGGGAGGATGGCGAGCGGTGGGCCATGCTCAACAGCGAGTTCCATCGCCTGATCGCAACCGGGGCACGGATGCCGCTCCTGCTCGACATGACCCAGCGCACGCTTGATCAATGGGATCGCGTGCGCCGCTTCTTCAACATCTTCAGCCAGCGGGTCGGTCATGCTCAGTCACAGCATCACCAGATCGCCGCCGCGTTCCGGGCCCACGACATCGAGGCGCTTCGGCGGCTCAGCAGCGACCATAATCGTGACGCGCTGAACGCCTATGTCCATGAGCTCCGTGTGCTGGCCGAACCGGAATCGTCCACGACGTCGCCCGCGGCCAACGATTGAGGCGTCCGTTCTACGGATCGAAAGGATCACGCATGGCTGAAGTTCGGGTCGGTGTCATCATGAACGGCGTCACCGGCCGGATGGGAACGAATCAGCATCTTGTCCGCTCAGTCGCGGCGATCCGGGATCAGGGCGGCGTAACCGGCACGAACGGTGACCGGATCGTGGTCGACCCGATCCTGGTCGGGCGTGATGCGGAGCGACTCGCCGCGCTCGCGCACGCCAACGGGGTCGAGCGCTGGAGCACCGATCTGGATGCCTGCCTCGCCGACTCAAATGACGCCGTCTACTTCGACTCCCAGCGCACCGAGCTCCGGGCGGAGAGCGTGCGCAAGGCGATCGCGGCCGGCAAGCACGTGTACTGCGAAAAGCCAATCTCGACCAGCCTCGAGGAAGCGCTGGACCTCGCCCGCCTCGCGAGAGAGGCCGGGATCAAGAACGGGGTTGTCCAGGACAAGCTCTTCCTCCCGGGATTCCGCAAGCTGAAACGGCTGATCGACGGCGGGTTCTTCGGCAGGATCCTATCCGTTCGAGGCGAATTCGGGTACTGGGTATTCGAGGGGGATTGGCAGACCGGTCAGCGCCCGTCATGGAACTACCGCAAGGAGGACGGCGGCGGGATCATCGTCGACATGCTTTGCCATTGGCGTTACCTGCTGGACAACACCTTTGGCGAAGTGAAGTCGGTCAGCTGCCTGGGGGCCACCCATATCCCCCAGAGAATCGACGAGGCCGGAAACCCCTACGCCGCGACCACGGACGATGCCGCATACGCCACCTTCGAGCTGGAGGGCGGCATCGTTGCCCATATCAACTCCTCCTGGTGCGTGCGTGTCTACCGCGACGAGCTGTTCACGCTGCAGGTCGATGGCACAGAAGGCAGCGCGTTGGCCGGGCTACGGGAGTGCAAGACGCAGCATCGCGCCAACACTCCGAAGCCGGTTTGGAACCCGGATGTCGCCAGCCCGTTCGACTTCTTCGCGGACTGGCAGGACGTCCCCGATAACGCCGTTTTCGAGAATGCCTTCAAGGTCCAGTGGGAGATGTTCCTCAAGCACGTGGCGTTCGACGAGCCCTACGATCTCGGATTCATGGATGGCGCGAAAGGGGTGCAGCTCGCCGAGCTCGGCCTTCGATCCTGGGCCGAGCGGCGCTGGCTGGATGTTCCCCCATTGTCCATCCCGGACCGGATGATCCAGCGGGAGGAGGCAATCCGATGAGCACCGCGATCCGGGCCGGCACGACCGTCCGGCTCCCCCATCGGGACGGTTCGCTCCGGGATCACGTGATGGGTCCGGCGTCCGATTTCGCCCGGTCATTCTCCCCACCGGTCAAGCGGGTCGCCTACGCGGCAGCGCATGTCGTGGCCGACCCGCTCGCCGCGATCGACCCAACCCTCGGCACTGCGATCGACTGGGACGCCACGCTCGCGTACCGGCGGTCGCTTTGGGCGCTTGGGTTGCGGGTTGCCGAGGCGATGGACACCGCCCAACGCGGGATGGGGCTCGACTGGCCAACTTCCCGGGAGCTGATCCGCCGATCCATCCGGGAGGCGAAGGCCGTTGGGGGGCAGGTCGCGTCGGGCGCCGGAACCGATCACCTCACGCCTGACCCCAATCCGGCGCTGGACGCAATTATCGACGCCTACGAGGACCAGTGCGGATTTGTCGAGGGCGAGGGTGGGCGGATCATCCTGATGGCGAGCCGGGCTCTGGCTGCCGCCGCGAGATCTCCGGAGGATTATCACCGGGTCTACGATCGCGTCCTGCGCCAGGTCCGTGAGCCGGTGATCATCCACTGGCTCGGTGACATGTTCGATCCCGCGCTGGCCGGGTACTGGGGTTCCCGCGATCTCGATGAGGCGATGGAACATTGCCTCACCATGCTCAAATCGAACCCTGACAAGATCGACGGGATCAAGGTCTCGCTGCTTGACAAGGATCGCGAGATCGCCATGCGCCGACGGCTCCCCGCAGGGATCCGGATGTATACCGGCGACGATTTCAATTTCAGCGAGCTGATCGAGGGCGACGCGCACGGCTACAGCGACGCGCTGCTCGGCATCTTCGACGCGATTGCGCCAGCGGCCGGAGCCGCGTTCGCCGCCTTCGACGCCGGCGATCTCGACCGGTACCGCGATATCTTCGCGCCGACTGTGGCACTTTCGCGCCACATCTTCACCGCGCCCACACGCTTCTACAAGACGGGCGTGCTTTTCGTGGCCTGGCTCGGCGGTCACCAGTCGCATTTCCACATGGTGAACGGCCAGCAGAACGCCCGCTCCGTAGTCCACCTCGCGGAGTTGTTCATGCTGGCGGATGACGCGCACCTCTTTCACGATCCGGACGAGGCGGCGCATCGAATGCGCCTCTTCCTGGCCCTCGCGGGAGTAGAACAGCCGTGAGCGTTGACTTGTCCCGGCTCAGCCTCAATCAGAAGACCCTCAACGGGTGGACGCTGCCGCAGGCCGTCGAAGGATGTGTGAGGGCCGGGATTCCCTGGATCGCGCTCTGGCGCGACAAGGTGGAGGAAACGGGCCTTGAGGAGTCGGCCAGGATTGTGCACGATGCGGGGATCAAGGTTTCCAGCCTCTGCCGGGGCGGGATGTTTCCATCGCCGACGCCCGAAGGGCGGGCCGCGAACATCGAGGACAACAAGCGCGCGATCGACGAGGCGGCGACGCTCGGCACCGATGTGCTGGTCATGGTCTGTGGCGGTCTCTCCGGCGTGCGCGCGATCGACGATGCCCGCGGGATGGTCCGGGACGGGATCGAGGCGATCCTCCCCTACGCCGAACAGCGTGGCGTGAAGCTCGGGATCGAGCCGCTGCATCCTGCCTTCGCGGCCGACCGCTCCGTGATCTCACTGCTTGGCGAGGCGAACGACCTCGCCGAGCACTTCCGCTCGCCGCAGGTCGGCGTCGTGATCGATATCTACCACGTCTGGTGGGATCCCAACGTCTACACCGAGATCGCGCGGGCGAGCCAATACACGCTCGGGTTCCATGTCAACGACTGGCTCGTCCCAAACACCGACCCCCTGATGTCGCGTGGGATGATGGGCGACGGCGTGGTCCAAAACCGGCGGCTCCGCGAGGCGGTCGACACGGCCGGATATACGGGTCCGATCGAGGTCGAGATATTCAATCAGGACATCTGGCGCAAGGACGGCGACGACGTCCTGCTGACGATGAAGGAACGCTTCGTTCAGGAAGTCATGTAACGAACATCGCTCAAAACCGACAGGAGCACCATGGAACGGGCCAGGGTCAAGGCAGCAATCGTCGGCACGGGTGGCATCGCGGGATCGCACATGCGAGCCTGGGAGGCGTGGTCCGATGCGGTCAAGCCGGTGGCCGCCGTCGACATCGACGGAGAGCGTGCCGCCCGCTTCGCGCATCAGCATGACATTCCCCGCACATACACCGATGCCGCCGAAATGCTGGAGAGGGAGCGGCCCGACCTCGTCCACGTCTGCACGCCGCCGGCGTTCCACTTCCCGATCATCGAGCAGTGCCTGCAAGCGGGCGCCTGGGTGCTCTGCGAGAAACCGCTCTGTTCCTCGCTGGAACAGCTCGACCGGATCGCGACACTGGAGCGGGAGACTGGCGCCGCCTGCGCGAGCGTCTTCCAGTGGCGCTTCGGGTCGGCCGCGCAGCGTGTCCGCCTGCTGGCCCGGTCCGGGCAGTTCGGGGAATCGCGCGTCGTCCTCTGTAACACCACCTGGTACCGTGACGACGCCTACTACGCCGTTCCCTGGCGGGGTACATGGGAGTCCGAGCTCGGCGGCGTGAGCATGGGCCACGCCATCCACATCATCGACCTGATGGTCTGGCTGATGGGTGAATGGTCGGAGATCACCGCCGTTGCCGACACGCTGGAACGCCAGATCGAGGTCGAAGATGTCGCGATGGCGATCGTCCGCTTCGAGAACCGTGCGCTTTGTTCGATCGTCAACAGCGTGCTCTCGCCACGGCAGGAGACCCGGTTGCGCCTGGATTACGAGCGGGCCACGGTCGAGGTCACGGGGCTCTACGGATATACCAATGCCAACTGGTCGATCACGCCACTCGAGGGGCAGGACGGTGTGCTGGCGGGCTGGCCGCCCGACGAGGACGAGCCGTCATCTCATGCCGCCCAGCTCGGGCATCTCCTGGCGGCAATGCGGAGCGGCACCCCGCCTCCGGCGAACGTCGCCGACGTGCGCGCTACCTTCGAGCTGCTGACAGCGCTCTACAAGTCGAGCCGGACCGGTGAATCGGTGAAACGCGGCTCGATCGCGAGCGGTGATCCTTATTACGCCCACATCGCCGGGTACGAGAAGTCCTGATCGCGGCGGCGTTCCGTCCGCACGGGCGCAGTCGAAGACGTCGCGTACAGTCCCAGCGAAACCGCCGCCAGGGGCTCCCTTGCGGAACCCGCACCACACTCAGGATTCGTAGGGGGGCCCCTGTGGCCCCCCGCGACCTTCGCGCCTGCCTTCGGCAATCCGGTAGGTGACGTACGATCAATCCTGAAAAGGTCCCGCCCGCACTACACCGCCTGAAGCTTGATCATCGGCTTGTAGGCGTTCTCGTGACCCTCGGCCAC
>CADCWJ010000434.1 GCA_902806365.1 uncultured Thermomicrobiales bacterium | reverse complement strand
CCTCCGAGTATCCCTGAATGCAGAACAGCGCGCACCAGTCCTCGAAGAGGATCCCGATACGTCCCGCCTTCCACTTCGCCCACGAATCCAACGCTTCCTGGCTCACCCAGTCCGGGTCCATCACGCCCGCAGCCTGGACCCGGCTGATGAACTCGAGATACTGGCGATGTTCTTCGGTCACCGCGCGATTGACCAGCTTGCCATCGACGACCGACCATGGCGCCGAGTCACCGAACGCGCCCTGGAATCCGCCGAGGCCGGCGATGAATCCCTCGAAGTTGACCGACCCGGTGAATCCATAAGTGTCGGCGGAGCCGTTACCATCCGGATCCTGAGTCGTGAAGGCCTCGGCCACGGCGAGGAACTCGTCGGTGGTCTTCGGCACTTCGAGCCCGAGATTGTCCAGCCAGTCCTGCCGGATCGCGATCACGCCCTTGTATGGGTCCGCGTTCTTCGTAACCAGGCTGTACTGCTTGCCATCGAAGGTGCCGATCGGTGCCAGCGCCTCGACATCCCGGTCCCGGACGTAGGTCGGCATGAACTCGCGGAACGGCAGCCAGTCGGCGGCCAGGCCCTGCTGCACGAGCAGCGAGGTTGTCGAGAGATCGGTCGTGAACACGTCTGGCAGGTCATTGGCGGCGGCGCGGGTACGAAGTGTCGGCGTGTACTGCCCGGCATCGGAGATCCAGGTGATCTGGACATCGATGTTCAGCTCGTCGCGCACGCGCTGCAGCCATGGCCAATCCCCCGGTGGTGGACCAGCTTCCTGCGATCGGACGCTCGCCATCATGGTGACCGTTTGGGTCTGCTCGAACCGGAAAGGTATGTAGCCGGCGCCAACCGGCGTGGCCATGGGCGTCGCACCCGGAGTCGCACCTGGCGTCGCGGCCGGCGTGGCCCCCTGCGCGCCCACGTTCGCGATCGAGGACGTGAAAAGGACGAGGACCGCCAGAACGAATGTCCATGGTCGCGTCGTGGTCCGGCGTGTCGATTTCCCGGTCATGCAAACCCTCTTTCGTCTCTGCATCGTTTCCGAGCATCCAGTCCGTGAGGTATCGGTTCGGGCAATAGGCACCTCCTTGTTGTGATCCCGCGGGATCTTCCAGGCGCGCGTTGCCGGATCCGCGACGCTCCCGTCATCCCTTGATCGATCCCAGAAGCACCCCCTTGGTGAAATGGCGCTGAAGGAACGGATAGACCATAAGCATCGGAACCACGGCGATGATCACCGCCGCGGCCCGGAGCGACTGGGTGGGCACGATCGACCGTACGTTGATGTCGACGAACTCGTTCATGTTTCCCGACGACAACAGCTCCCGTAACACGATCTGCAGCGGCTGCTTCTCCGAGCTCTGGATATAGAGAATGGCGTTGAAGAACTCGTT
>CADCWJ010000433.1 GCA_902806365.1 uncultured Thermomicrobiales bacterium | reverse complement strand
GCGAGCAGCTGCGCCTGGAGCGACTTACCCCCGCCTTCCGGCCCCTCGAACACGATGAACGCACCGTTCAAGCTATTGGATACCCCGGCGATAGATCTCCACATGGCGGAACGGGTCGCGGCCGCGGCTCCGTGAGGAGAGGCTGTAGCGCTCGGCCAGCTCGTGCTGCAACCGGCGAATCGGCGGCGATTGAGGGCTCAGGGCGGTGGCCGGCGCTCCTTCCATGATCGCCGTGATCGCCGTCTCCGCCTCGGACAACGCGGTCAGGATGAAATCCGGCTGCTCGCCGCCCCGGACAGGGCGAAGGGCCGGTTCCTGATCGCGCTCCGGTGCCGGATCGGTGGACTGGACCGCGGCTGGAAAGAGCGAGAACAGGACATGCTCCATCTGCGTTGCCGTGTTCGAGCGCAAGACGTAGACGGGAACTCCCCGCATCTCCGACTCCCGGATCGGTTGTGGCTTCTGCCGGTACGCGTTTTTCAGCGTGAGCACGATGTCCGCTTCCTGGAAGTCGCGTACGATCGCCACCGGCACATCGAGCCGGCCGATCGTCTGCTCGAGCCGGTTCCGGCTCACCCCGTAGGGGAAGATGCGGAGCGGCTTGGCGCGGGTACCCCGGCCCTTGGCAAATGCGTTCACTGCCGGTGCCGGTGTCGGGTCGAGCCGCTCCCGGTCAGAGATGACGTCGGCCGACGTTGTCCCTAGGCGATCGCCCTGCTGTCGTGGACCGATTCGAACAATTGGCTGGCTGCGTGGCGTGTCGGCAAGGAGCAGCAGTCCGTTGCTCTGGTTGTGATGATTGGAATGCGGCCTGCCGGCATCCTGATCCTTGCCAGGGCTCGACGGGTCGCGTCGCAACTCATCCGACGATGTGCGTTGCACCGCCCCATCGTTCGCGCGCTTCCGGTGTTCCGAGCGGATCGGCGATCCGCGCAGGATGGCATCGACAGTCGCCGCCACATCGAGATGGACAGTCACCTCGTCGCGATCGACGATCTCGACCATGATGTTGAACGTCGGAGGTGCCTTGCGCTCGAGGATCGACTTTTGCGTCCCGCGGCGTCGTGCCTCCTCATCAGACAGGGTGACCGTCTGGATCCCCCCGATCAGATCGGACAAGGTCGGATTCAACATCAGGTTTTCGAGCGAATTACCGTGCGCCGTGCCAATGAGCTGAACCCCGCGCTCGGCAATCGTACGGGCAGCCATCGCCTCCAGCTCGGTCCCGATCTCGTCGATGACCACGACCTGGGGCATATGGTTCTCGACCGCTTCGATCATCACCGCGTGCTGGGCGGTCGGTGTCGGGACCTGCATCCGGCGGGCCCGGCCGATAGCCGGATGCGGAATGTCGCCATCCCCGGCAATCTCGTTGCTGGTGTCAACGACGACGACCCGCTTCCGCAGCTCGTCCGCCAGCACTCGCGCCGTCTCCCGGAGCATCGTCGTCTTGCCGACGCCGGGACGACCGAGCAGCAGCACGCTCTGGCCAGATTCGACAAGGTCACTGATGATCGCGATCGTGCCATAGACGGCCCGGCCGATCCGGCAGGTGAGCCCCACGATTTCCCCGGCCCGGTTCCGTATCGCCGAGATCCGATGCAAGGTCCGCTCGATCCCGGCCCGGTTGTCGTCACCAAAATTGCCGATCCGGTCGCTGACGAAGCTCAGGTCTTCTCGCGTGACGTCGACATCGAGGAGGTCGATCTCGTCGAACTGGAATCGCGCCTCGGGAGGGCGGCCGAGATCCATCACGATCTCAATCAACGAACCAAGATCGCGCCTTGTTTGGTGAGCGGTGATGCGTTCAGCAATG
>CADCWJ010000432.1 GCA_902806365.1 uncultured Thermomicrobiales bacterium | reverse complement strand
GACGAAGGCCGGGGACATCGGCGGCGACCCGGCGCGGGTTGCGGTCGGTGGCGAAAGCGTCGGTGGCAATCTGGCGGCGGTGGTCTCGTTGCGCGCGAGGGACGAGGGTGCGCCGCTGCCGGTACATCAACTGCTGGTTTATCCGGTGACGACGTTCGCGCCGGAAGGGGACGCGGCGGTCACGATCGAGCAGTTCGAGGACGCCAAGCCACTGAACGCACCGATGCTGGAGTGGTTTGGCTCCCACTACCTTCCCGATCCTGCCCTCGCCAGCGATCCGATGGTGTCGCCGCTGAATGCCACCGAACTGGGCGGCGTGCCGCCAGCAACCGTGATCCTGGCGGAGATCGATCCGCTCCAGAGCCAGGGGGCGGTCTACGCGCAGGCGCTGATCGACGCCGGGGTCGATACGACAATGACGCTGTATCAGGGCGTCACGCACGAGTTCTTCGGTATGGGCGCGGTGGTCGACAAGGCGGACGAAGCGGTCGCCGAGGCGGCAACCCGACTGAGGGCCTCGTTCGGCTCGTAGGACGTCACGGGTTTGTACCTGTACTGGCAACGGAGCGCGCCCGGCCCTCGCTTGGACTGGGCGCGCTCCGTTGCGATCAACGCCGGTCCAGCGCGATGAGGGGAGGGACCGATGTTCGAAGGGTTCACGCTGTCCCGGATCGACACTGGCGAGGCCGAGCTTCGAGTCCGTACAGGCGGGAGCGGACCGCCGTTGCTCCTGCTTCATGGCCACCCACAGACGCATGTGATGTGGCACCGGAATGCGCCCGACCTGGCGCGAACCTTCACGGTGGTCGCCCCCGATCTGCGGGGCTATGGGGAGAGCTCCAAGCCACCGACCACCGGGGATCACGAGCCCTATTCCAAGCGCGCGATGGCCCGGGACATGGTCGTTCTCATGCAACAGCTCGGGTTAGAGCGGTTTGCCGTGGCCGGGCACGACCGGGGAGGCCGCTGCGCCTACCGGCTGGCGCTGGACCACCCGGAGCGCGTGGAGCGGCTCGCGGTGCTCGACATCATCCCGACCGGCGAGGCGTTCCGGCGGGCCGACATGCAGTTCGGGCTCGTCAATTACCACTGGTTCTTCATGGCCCAGCCGTTCGACTTCCCCGAGCGCCTGCTCGGCTCCGACCCGGACCGGAACTACCTGCGGGATCGCGACCTGTTCGATCCCGAAGCGCTGGAGGATTACCTGCGCTGCATTCGCATTCCCGGGACGATCCACGCGATGTGCGAGGACTACCGGGCCGGCGCAACCTACGATTTCGCGCTCGACGAGGCCGATCGGGGCACGCGCCGGATCGCCTGTCCGGTGCTCGTGTTGTGGAGCCGTCAGGGCGAGCTGGAGGAGTGGTACGACCCGATCGCGATCTGGAAGGACTGGGCCGACGACGTGCAGGGTGCCGCGATCGACTGCGGGCACTATCTCGCCGAGGAGGCTCCGGAGGAAACGTGCGATCGGCTGCTGGCCTTC
>CADCWJ010000431.1 GCA_902806365.1 uncultured Thermomicrobiales bacterium | reverse complement strand
GGGCGCGACCGGAAGCCACGCGCATCACGATGACCGGCGAAGGCATTGCCATCCGCAATGCGCAAGCCTCCGCGACCGCCGAGGCCAACGCGGAGATGACGGCGACCGCGGAACAACGGGCTCTGGATGCAAATGCCACCGCGACTGCTTCCGCGGAGGCCCAGGCGACATTGGAAGCCCAAATGACCGCCACGGCCAGGGATGGCCTCACTGCGACCGCACGGGCACAGCCCACGGCTACCCCAACGCCGCTTCCAACAGCGACCCCCAGCCCAACCACATCGCCCCCGGCACCGCAAGCGGATATCGAACTCGCGGGCACGGTGGACGATGTCGGCGGCGGGCAAATCGTCATCACTGGGGACAGTGAAGCGACCAGCACCTACGCGGTTGACGCCGTAGCGACCATCTCACGTGCCGGGCAGGCTGCGACGCTGGATGCCGTCAGTAAGGGCGATAGCGTCATCGTCACACTGAACCCAACGTCGCAGCTCGTGACGAAGATCGATGCCACGCCCCTGCCCACGAAGACCGGAGAGCAGCCACTCCAACCGATGGCGCTCGGGGCCGCGGGTCTACTGGGCATCGCCTTGATCAAGCGCCGGCGCGGCGAGGAACCGTTCGTCGTCGAACGTAAGTCTGCCTGATGCGGACGAGAGGGGAACATCGAGGATGAGCATGGCAATGACCGATCCAAGATTCGTGCAGACGGCGCATGAGGAGCAAACGAGGGTAATTCCGCCCGAGGTAATCATGCGCAGGGAGCAGTCACTGCGATTTCAGCGCGACGGAGTCGTCTACGCCTCGAACGGACGCATCGGCGTGCTGAAGCAGGTCGTCGTCGTGCAGCAAGCCGGCGAGGTGACGGAGCTTGTCGTGATGGTGGAAGCCACCGGCCAAACGATCGTCGTGCCGGCCACGCTTGTGGAGAAGACGGGCGGCAGTGCGGTTTTTCTCCGTGTCGACCGTTCCCAGTTCGCTGAGTTCGCCGGCAAGGCTCCTGGGTACGAGAAGCGCCGGTTTAGGAAAGCGCGCCTCCGGCTCCTGCGCAGGAACGCCCAGCGTGCCTCGGAGCAGAATCGCCTTCGGGCAGTTGCGGAAGTGGGCCGCGATTTCATCACGATCCCGTTTGCCAACCGGTTCAACGGTGCACCTGGCCCGGTGGCAACCTCAGCACGGGGCCAGTTCAACGAATCAAATGCCTAGCCTATGACGTTCACAACCGTGACCGCTGGGTAGAGACGGTCTAGATGTCCGTCAAGGGTGATTTGCCGTCGGCCAGGTGACTGCGAATTGGGCTCAGTTTGCCCGTTTGCCAGCCAAAGGAGTCTCCGCTTTCGCCTACCCCTGCATCGTCGTCCTGACTCAGGCACGGCGGGTTGGTCGGACCACGCCGCCGTGGCTTCGCTCGATGTGCATGCGAGCACCGTCCTCTCGGCTCGCCGCGAGTTCGTGGCCGACGGGCTGCAGGCGACTTTGAAGCGCAAATGCTCCAACGAGTTCGACGAGCGCGACATAGATTAGGAGCGGGAAGTCTAGCTGGCCACCGTCTGACCGGCCCCGCCCGACGGGCGAGGGGCTCTCCGTGGCCGGCTTCTCCGTCCAGAGTTGCCAAGCTGAAGGGCAACCCGCTTGGCACATGGTCGACGTGGACGCTTGTTAAACGTCCGTGACCAAATCAGGACCAACTGACGCCGATGGGGGATCGCAGATGCCGGCAAAGCCTAAACGTCTTGATGGTTCCGGCTCTTTTGTGGTACGCCCGAGAGGACTTGAACCTCTGACCTCTTGCTCCGGAGGCAAGCGCTCTATCCGCTGAGCTACGGGCGCGTGGCTTGCCCAGTATAGCCGACCGCGTGGCAGCCTGCCCCGTGAGGTCGAAACCTCGACGCCCCGATGTACATCTGTTCGCATCGTTGGTAGAATCGATCCAGCAGCCGGTCCCCCGCCCAGCCCTCACCTCCCCGCGACGGGGTGAGGAGCGTGGCCCTCCCCGCCGGCGGTAGGACGCGACGTGCTGAAGAGCTTTTCGATCGGCCAGGTCACCGGGATCGACATCCGGGTGCATCCCACACTGGCGCTGGCGGCTGCCTGGGTCGCCTACCAGTTCGGCGTGGTCAGCACCGCGGGACTCGCCGGCGCGGCATTCGGACTCCTCCTGCTCTTCCTGATCCTCACCTGCGTCGTCCTCCACGAGCTCGGCCACAGCCTGATGGCCAAGGAGTTCGGTCTCAAGGTCCGCAACATCACCCTCTACCCCATGGGCGGCGCCGCCTACATCGAGCAGATGCCAGATCGCCCGCGTGCCGAGGCGGCGATCACCCTCGCCGGCCCCCTGACGAACGTCGCCATCGCGGTCGCCCTCCTCCCACTCGTGCTGGTCGTCGGCTTGATCGACGGCTTGAGCACCCTCGGCGACTACGCCGACGCCCTGACGCACCTGAGCGTGATGGGGATCGTGCTGTCCCTCTTCCTCTTCAACCTCGCCAACGTCGCCTTCAATATGATCCCCGCCTTTCCGATGGACGGCGGGCGGCTCGTCCGGGCCGGGCTCACGTCGCTGCTCGGCCGGCAGACGGCCACCGGGATCGCGGTCTGGCTGGGCTACGTCGTCGCGGTGGCGATGATCGGCGTCGGGCTCTGGTTCCGGGAGCCGTCGCTGCCGATCATCGGCGCGTTCGTGATCTACCTGGCCTACGTGGAGGGAAAGGGCGTCCGGCTTCAGGGGGCGATGCAGCGGCTGCGGGTCGGCCAGTTCGCGCTCTGGGACAACGGCGGGATCGACGCGAGCGTCCCGATCGCCCTCGCCGTCCGCGGCGGCCCGCGCGACATGACGGTCACCCGTGATGGCCGGGTCGTCGGCATGCTCTGGCGGCGGGACGTTCTCCACGCGATCCAGAACGGGGCGGGGCACCGCCCCATCGCG
>CADCWJ010000430.1 GCA_902806365.1 uncultured Thermomicrobiales bacterium | reverse complement strand
CAGCTGGCACGGCAGATTCTCGGCCGCCAGAAGGGGAGCAACCGCCAGATCATCGTGATCACCGACGGCGAGCCGACCGCCCACCTCGACAACGGCCACGTCCGGTTCAGCTACCCTCCCACGCCGCGGACGTTCCAGGAGACGCTGAAAGAGGTCGTCCGCTGCACCCGCGACGGGATCACGATCAACACGTTCATGCTGGAGCGTTCTCCCTACATGGTGCAGTTCGTCAACGACCTGATGCGAATCAACGGCGGTCGGGTCTTCGTCGCGACCCCGGATCGTCTGGGGGAGTACATCCTGGTCGACTACGTGGCGAACAAGCAGAAGTGGATCGGCTAGGCCACTGCTGTGCCGCCGTTACAGTTGATGTCCGGATCGGCGGTGAAGATGCCAAGTACGGTTGAACCTCATCGTCGCTGACCGCCTCTTGCTTGAGGACGAGGTGGGGAGGAGGGTGCCGCTGCCGGTGCCCGAGAACCCGAACATCGGTCGCGGCGCAAGCCGGACGAAGGTCGGCCTGGCCGGCCGTGGACCGGTTCCGGCGGCGAACACGGATCGTGAATCCTTGTGATCGCGTAGCGACGAGTTGAACCCTTCCACGTATGGAAATTAATCAGTCTCGTGATGCGTCGGCCGGCCCTCTCAGCCGACCCGGCACCCAAGGCGACGTCGGCCATGCGAGGGAGGAGGGTCCGTGGGCACGGATCGCCGAGGCCGTTGACCTAGCTCCGGATGTTTAAGCTTTGGAGATCAGCGGGTGCAGACGGGTCGTCAGGGTATCAAACGCCGACTGTAGCGCGACGGCTGTGAGCCGGTAGCGGCCGGTCGCCATCCCCCGTCTCTCGGCTGCTACCTTCATGCGACGGCCGATCGCGGAAGATCGGCGGATCTGGAGGCGGTGGTGGCCCGTGAGCAGCCAGTCGAAGGCCCGGAACGCGTCCGTTTCTGGGCGCTGGCCGTTCTCTTGGTCGCGTTTGCCCTCGCCCTGGAGGCCTCCCGCCGCGGAGGATCGGGGCCGTAACCACAAGGAGGAACAGGAAGCGATGGATGCCGTTGCGAAGTCCGGCTTGAACTCGACGACGGCCTACGCCGCCTCGATGCTCTCGGTCCTGTTGTCGATTCTGCTCTGGCTGACGCGTCGGGGCAACGACCGGGCGAATGCGGAGCGTTTCGGCATCTTCGTCGGTCT
>CADCWJ010000429.1 GCA_902806365.1 uncultured Thermomicrobiales bacterium | reverse complement strand
GGGCGATACACTTGGGGGAGTGCGCGTCTCCCCGTTGGTCCACCCGAGAAAGTCATCCTTCGCATGCAACCCCTCGTCATTCAGCCCTCGGACGCGCCCCGGCTTGGCAACGAGCTGGCCGGTGCGGTGATTACCCAGGAGGTCCGTCACGATGGCAAGCGGCGCTTCCGCAAGGGGCACCGGATCGCACCGGAGGATCTCCCGCTCATCGCCGGGCTCGACCGCGCCATCCATGCCGTCCGCTTCGACGCTGACGACGTCCACGAGGACGAGGCCGCCAGACGCCTTGCCGCCATGATCGCGGGGGACGGTCTCTTCGCGCGCGATCCGGTCCAGAGCCGCGTCAACATCGTCTCCGAGCGCAAGGGCCTGACCCGCGTGGATCCGGAGGCGATCTTCGTGCTCAACACGATAGGCGGGATCGGCATCTTCACCGTCCCGGATCGCCTGCCCGTGCTGCCCGGCAAGATCATCGCCGGCGCCAAGGTCGCGACAGTCGCCGTGCCTGAGGGGGTCCTCCGGGAGGCGGCGGAGTACGTCGCCTCCCGCTCGCAACCCGTGCTCTCGGTCCGGCCGTTCCTGCCGCACACCGCCGGTGTCGTGATCACCGAGGGGCTGGCCGAGAAGCTTCGCGATCGGTTCGAGGGGGCGGTCCGCGACAAGATCCGCTGGTACGGCAGCCAGGTCCTGCGCTTCGAATACGTCGCGGAGGAAGCGCAGGCGGTCGCGACCACGATCGAGGGGATGCTGGCCGACGGCGCGGACCTGATCCTGACCGCCGGCGGCAACATGATGGACCCGCTCGATGCCTCGCTCTCGGCCCTGCCGGAGATCGACGCGACCGTGATCCGGCTCGGCGCGCCCGCACATCCGGGGTCGATGTTCTGGCTGGGCTACACAAATGCCGCGAACACGCCGATCGTCAACCTTGCCTCATGCTCGATGTACTCCCGCGCGACCGTCGCCGATCTGGTCCTGCCGTGGGTGATGGCGGGGGAGCAGGTGACCTCCGACGACCTGGCGTCGCTCGGCTACGGCGGGCTGCTCGATCGCGACATGGGCTGGCGGTTTCCGCACTACGAGGCGGACGCGACCGACGAGCCCGACGAGCACTGACCGACCCTGCGCCCGTGCCGGACCTGCGCGGAGCGACGGCCCGCAACCGCGTAAACTTGGGAGAGACAGGCAATCACCGGAACGTCCTTGCACTTGCCTGTCTCGGTGCAAACGGCCAATGGCCGCGACCGACCATCTCAAAGGAGACATGATTCCCATGCAATGTCCAATCGACCAGACCGCACTCGTGATGACCGAACGCCAGGGCATCGAGATCGACTATTGCCCGCAATGCCGCGGAGTCTGGCTGGATCGTGGCGAGCTCGACAAGCTGATCGAGCGCTCGCACACGGCCATGCCGCAGACCACGCCGTTCCGCGACGACGACGACCGGTACGTGCCTGACGCCCGTGAACGCCGGTACGAGGGAACGCGCTCGCCGCAGGGCGGGGTGCTCGGCAAGGTCGGCGAGGCGCTCAACCGCAGGATGGACGACGATGACGACCGGCGGTACGACCGCGATGATCGCTCAGATCGCTCCGATCGGTACGATCGCGACGGGCGGCCACGCAAGAAGAAGCGGGAATCGTTCCTCGACGACCTCTTCGATTTCTAGCCCACTCCCAGGCCGGCACAAGACCGGCCACTACAACAGTACCCGTAGTGGCCGGTCTTCACGCAGGGGCAGATCTCCGTGTCGGCCTAGGGTTGGCAGAACGCACCGTCTGCGTTGCGGCGCTCACGGGTCACCACAGGGGTGACCCCTATGGAATGCATGCGGATGTAACCCAGCGGATGTCCTGAGGCAGGCGAGGGACAAAAAAGCGCGGCGTCGGTGTCGCGGCGCTCGCGGGTCACCACAGGGGTGACCCCTACGACATGCCGCGGAGCCGTTTCTTCTAGAGCGGGTTATGGTGCAGCGAAGCTGCACAGGGCCCGGCGCGCTGCTCGGTGCGCTGCTCGGTGCGCTGCCCATACGCGATCGTCCCCTACGAAACAGGTCCGCATTCCTCGCGCGCTGCTATCCTTGGTGGTCTACGGCCCGGAGATCCGGGGCACGCGCAGCGCACCTCTGACGGATTCGACCTGTGGTACAGATCGCCGCATCGTCTGCCCCAGCCACGCCAGGAATCGACCCGTTCCAGCAGCGCG
>CADCWJ010000428.1 GCA_902806365.1 uncultured Thermomicrobiales bacterium | reverse complement strand
GCCGTCTTGAGCGTCGCCAGCTTGTCCGGCGGGTTGGCGCCGTGCGGGTCGTTATCGAGGGGCCCGCCCTCGGTCGTCAGCTCCGGATACGTGTCCGGGAAGGCCGGGAAGTTGTAGAACTTGCCGTTGTCGGAGGCCGCCTTGTAGTTGGCGACGAGGTGGAGCAGGAACTCGCGGGCGGTATCCTGGTTCTGCGAGTAGGTCGGGATCATCGAACCAAACACGGCGTGGCCGTGGGCGAGCGCGCGGTCCGGCCCACCCGGTCCGGTCAGCGGAGTGCTGAAGAAGATGTCGTCGGCGGTCTCCGGCTGCTGCTCCTGCGCGGCGCGGAACGCCGAGATCGAGTTCAGGATGTAGGATGCCCGTCCGGCCACCAGCAACTGGTTGTTGGAGGCGGCATTCCAGCCGAAGACTTCCGGCGTCATGCAGCCCTCGAACAGGGCTTTCATGAATTCGACGGCGGCGAGGGTCTCTGGGGAGTTGATCGTGATGTTCTCGTTCTCGTCCTGGACCGAGCCGCCGAAGGCCCACATCATCGCCTGGGCGGCCATGTTGGAGTCGATCTCCTGGGACATTCCGATCCCCATCTGGATGCCCTGCTCGGCGTAGATCTTCTGACCGCCTTCGAGCAATTCGTCGAAGGTGGTTGGGCCGTTGGGGTAACCGGCTGGTTCCCAGAGGCTCTTGCGGTAGTTCGCCGGGTCGGGGGCGTAGCCGTGAACGAACGAATAGAACTTGCCCGTCGTCGGGTTCGACGAGTTCTTCGTGCACATCTCGAGCTGCGGCCCGTGCCGCCGGGTCGCCTCGTCGACGAGATCCTTCATGTCGACGACCGCTTCCTCGTACTGCGCGAGCGGGGTGATGTGCTCGACGATGTCGTGCCCCTGACCGGCCGATATCTCCGCCGCGAACGCCGCCGGGATGTCGGCGGTGTTGACCAGGTCGACTCTGGTGGTGACGCCATTCGCGGTGCCCCACTCGGCAAGGAACGTCTGGAACCATTCATCGAAGGTAGGCACGAAGTGCGACCACTGGAGAATGTTCAGCGAGGTTCCCGAGATGTTCACCGTCGGCGTCGCCTGGACAAGGGTCGCCGCACCGGTCGTGCGGTAGCTGCCGACGGCGGCGGCCATCCCCGCGGCACCCGCGCCGTGGAGGATCGAACGGCGGGAAAATCTGGTGGGCCGCGAAAGACGAAGATCGCGCATCAGTCTCGCTCCTTGCCTGGATGAATATTTTGGCCGCGACGTGTGTCCGCATACTAAGCGGCATTCGCACGGCGATGTCAAGGAGGGTAGACCGGGCAGGCAGGCATCCAGACCTATGACGTACCCGGGCGATGTGGGGACCACCGTTTGGCTGCGCCACACCGGGCAACCACACAGGGTTGCCCCTACCGGCCGGCCGGCGGGTTGTCCGGGTTACCTGTGAATGAAGGTCACGAATGGCACCGCTGATCGGACGCGTGCAATGGCAATGCCGGGATTGGCGTGAAGCTTCGCTTCACCGGGCAACCACACAGGGGTGCCCCTGCCTGATGTGGGGCGTGTCAAGGGCGGGCGCTTGCTCAGGGCTGGGTGGCCGGGACGATCACGGTCTCGATGAGCGGTCGCGGCGAGCGTAGCTCAAGCAGGCCGGTCTCGAAGCCGACGGCAACGACGCAGATCAGGTCCAGCGCGGGGACGACGTAAATGTACTGCCCGCCATAGCCGAGCGCATAGAAGGCGTCGTAGCCGCTGGCGTCGGTGACCCACCACTGGTAGCCGTAGGGGGTGCGCCCCGTGCCGTCGCCCGCGCTCTGGTAGCTCGTCGCCGCCCTTATGTAGTCGGCCGGCATGAGCCGCGTTCCGTTCCAGGTGCCCTCGTTGAGATACAGCTGGCCGAGGCGGCCCAGGTCCCGCGGCGTGAGCTTGAGCCCGTAGCCCCCGATCACCTCGCCTTGCGGGGTGCGCCCCCAGGAACCCCGCTCGATCCCCAGCGGGGCGAACAGCACCTCGTCGGCGTAGTCCTCCAGCGGCCGGCCGCTGACCTCCGCCACCATCAACCCCAACAGATGGGAGCCGCCGCTGTTGTAGACGTAGACCTCGCCCCCGGCGGCGGTGACCGGCTGGCTCAATGTCGTCAGCACCGGATCGGCACTTGCCTCGAGCCGCTCGTAATCGGAGCGATAGTCCCATTCCAGCCCGGAGGTCATGGTCAGCAGGCTGCGCACCGTGATCCCGGCGACCTCCGGATCGGCGCCGTCCGGAATCCGGTCCGGGATCAGCTCGCCGATCGTGGCGTCGAGGCTGGACAGCTCTCCCCGCTGCACGGCGATCCCGATCAGGGTGCCGATCACGCTCTTGGTGACCGAGCGGATGTCGAACGGGTCGTCTTGCCCGTAGTCGCCCCGATAGTGCTCGGTCACGATCGCGCCGCCCCGGATCACGACGATCCCGGTCACTGCCGGGTATTCCGCGATCACGGCATCCAGCGTATCGGGCAGGGATGGATCGATTCCGGCGTCCTCGGCAGAAACGGTCGGCCAGGGTCCGTTCTCGACATCGAGACCGGCGGGTGAGGTTTGGGCCCGAGCCTGGCGAAATCCTGGACGCGACACGGCGGCGACACCGAGCAGGGCGATCGTGGCAGTGAGGGTGCGGCGAGTGAATGGCTGTGGGAACCTGGCCTCCATTGAACGAGCCTCCGGCCCTTGTGACGGGCGTGATTTCATGCAACAGTAACGGGAACACAACGCATTCGGGCTGGGATGTCAGAACGTTGGGCGGATCAGCACCACGGGGAACAGCGCGCCACCGGTCATCAAGCCTACGCTGACCGGCGCGCTCCCGGATTCGCTCAACGCTTCAGGCGATGCGGCTGGAACCGCTGATCGTGCTGTAGGCGAAGCACGGCGAGGCGCCGTCCCGGATCCCGCCATCCTCCACTTTGGGGCCCGGATCGGATCAACGACACCGCAGCGTGGGATGACATCGGTTGCGCGTCATCCCGGTTGGGCTTCCATGCAGACGAATCCAGACACCACAGGGGTCCAGCGGCCACGGGCAAGGCGTGCCACCGATCACCGGGGCGAGCTCGCGATCGAACCGATCCCGCTGCCGCTCACGCCGATGGTGGGCCGGGAGGCGGAGCTCGAGGCTGCTTCCGCGCTGCTGCGCCGGCCCGAGTTGCGGCTGCTGACCCTGACCGGTCCCGGTGGCGTCGGCAAGACCCGCCTGGCATTGCGTCTGGCGCGCGAGATGGCGGGGCAGGGCGAGTACACGGCGGTCTTCGTCAACCTGGCGCCGATCACGGAGCCGACGCTGGTCTGCTCCGCGATCGCCCAGGCGATCGGCCTCCCCGTCGGTGATCACCGGACCCTGATGACCCGGCTGCTGCAGGCGATCGCCGACCACTCACTGCTTCTGCTGCTGGACAATTTTGAGCATGTAAGCTCCGCCGCCGTCATCGTCTCCGACTTGCTCGCCCAGTGCCCCAACATCAAGGCTCTGGTCACCAGCCGGATGCCACTGCACATTCAGGGGGAGCAGGAGTTCACGGTACCGCCGATGACGCCACCGGTGGTGCCATCGGCGGTACCGGGATCACCGCGGGTCGTATCGCTGAGCGACCTGACGACCAACGAGTCGATCTCGCTGTTCGTCCAGCGGGCGCGGGCCGCCAATCCCGAGTTTCAGCTCACCGCCCGGAACGCGGACACGATCGCCCAGATTTGCCTCCGGCTCGACTGCCTGCCGCTCGCGCTGGAGCTGGCGGCTGCCCGGATCAAGCTCTTCTCGCCGGAATCCCTCCTCCAGCGCCTGTCGGACCGGCTCACCCTGCTGACCCATGGCCCGCGCGATCTCCCCTCGCGGCAGCGGACGATGCGCAACGCGATTCAGTGGAGCCATGACCTGCTGTCGCCGGACGAGCAGGTGATCTTCCGGCGGCTGGCAATCTTCAACGGCACCTTCTCGCTGAACGCCGCCAGCGAGATCGTGAGCCTCGATCCGGACGGCCAGTCCGGCGCCGCGGACGACGTACTCGACCGGATCTGGTCCCTGCTCGACAAGAGCCTGATCATCCGGGT
>CADCWJ010000427.1 GCA_902806365.1 uncultured Thermomicrobiales bacterium | reverse complement strand
GCATCCGGTGGCGCGGTGCGCAGCAGGTACCGGTAGCGCTCGACGGCCTGTTCGTCGGTCAACTGCCCCGATGACGGTGTCTCTCCGGCCATGCCGGAGGGACGACGAGGTGCGGCTTGTCGCGGCGAGTCGTTGCGTGGTTCGGGATGTCGGCCAAGAAGCCGGTCGAGAAAGCCCATTGTTGATCCCTTCCTGTGTTTCGAGGCGATCTGGTCGTCCCGATTCCTCGCGGTCGTGCTGTCCCCAGTATGCGGCACGATGTGTTCCGTCCATGGCGGTTTGGAGCGGGTCTTGTTTGGGCGGGGCCACCAGGGCTTGCCGTCGAGAATCGCCGAGGCTGCCTAGAACGGCCCATGCTCGATCGGACGCGGTGTCCGGGCGCCGGAGGATCGCTCCATCTGGCTCCGCGCGGTGAGGAGGCGGAATGCCTCGCCGATATCGGCCGCCGTCAGCAGGCCCGCCAGCCGGCCGTCGGGTTGGACCACGGGCAGGGCGCGGACGCCCGTCTCGCCCATTTGCCCTTGCGCCGCGACAACCGACTCTCCCGCCCGCGCTACCGGGAATTGCCGTCGCATCACGTCGCCAACGATGGCCGCCGGCTGGTCGTGCAATCCCCGGAGCAGGTCGTCGAGCGTCAGCAGACCGACGACGCGGTTGTCCGTGTCGACCACCGGGAAGTCCGACTGGGCGGTGCTCAGCGTCAGCTCGACCGCGCGCGCCAACGGGTCGATGGCAGTCAGGACCTGCGGCCGCTGGATCATCGCCTGGCCGACGGTCGAGCCACCGAGGACCCGCCGCAGCGTGACCTGGGCTCCTTCCTGCGAGGCCCCGAACCAGACAAAGGCCGCGATCAGGATCAGGTAAAAGTTGCCGGTGGCGAACCCGACCAGCCCAAAGAGAAGGGCCAGGCCCTGGCCAATTGACACCGCGATCCCGGTCGCCCGTGCGTAGTCGAGCCGCAGCGCCAGCAGTGCCCGCAAGACCCGCCCCCCATCCATTGGAAAGGCCGGGATCGCGTTGAAGAGAACCAGCCAGATGTTGGCCAGCGTCAGGTAAGCCAGCAGGCCGCTCCACTCCGCGTCCCGCATGGTGTCGTCCAGATCAGCCGGCGTCAGCAGCGACGTCGCCTCCAGGATGCCGCCGATGGCGACGAGGACCGCCGCGATGACCACGTTGACCAGGGGCCCGGCGACCGCGATCGTCAGCTCCTGCCGGGCGTTGTCCGGTACTCGCAGGCGGGCCACCCCGCCAATCGGGAGGAGCGTGATGTCCTCGACCTCGATCCCGTACCGGAGCGCCTGGAAGGCGTGGCCCAGCTCGTGGAGTGTGACGCAGACGAAGAGGAGCAGGGTCGCCACCACACCGAAGAGCGCTCCCTGCAGCCCGGCATCCGTCCCGATGCCCCAGTAGTAGGCGGCCCAGACAAGGATGAGAGCGAAGGTAACGTGGACCTTGATCTGGATGCCGCGCACGCGGAACAAAGGAATTGACCAGTTCATCCGGTTGTTCCTTCCAGGTACCCGTCGATGTCGATGACAACAACTTGGGCAAGGGCCTTCAGATACCGGTTAGCGGAGACTGTGGCCGTGCAGGGATCCGTCCAGAGCGCCACGATGAAGTTGGCCGTCCGCGCTTCCCAATCATACCTGTCTAGCTGGCCGTTCCGGAACGTTCGGCTTGAACAAAAGCGAGTCGTGCCATTGCCATCTTGATGCGCCGATCATCCTGTACGCCGCTGCCAGCAACGGCGCGACGTAGACGAAGCTGTGAATGTCGCAGCGCCAACCGTGCAGAAGGATGACCGTCGGTCCATCGGGGGGACAGCTTCGGGGTACCCGACGTTCAGGATGCCGGCATCGATCTGCTCCAGCGGACCGAACGTGGTGGCTCCGGGGGCCTGATGAGGTCAGGCATGGCCAGTCGAGGCGGGAGAGGACAGCGCGCACTCAGGCGCCGTCCTCCACTCCGGTTAGCGCACAGGCGTCACCGCCCGTGTAGGCGCGAACTCAGGCTCCCGCACCGTGGAGGAGCCCCGTGTGTAGAGGAGCCCGCT
>CADCWJ010000426.1 GCA_902806365.1 uncultured Thermomicrobiales bacterium | reverse complement strand
GTCGCGGCGGCGGAGGGCTTCCAGCAGGCGCTGGCGGTGGAGAGCGACCTGCTCGGCCTGGAACCGTTCATCGACCGGTGCGATCGTGACCTGGTGCTGTTGCAGACGAGCTTTCCCGAGGGCTCGATGCCGGCCGCTGGTATTCCCTGGTACATCGCGCCGTTCGGCCGGGACAGCCTGATCGTGGCGCTCCAGACGATGCATGTCTATCCCGAACGGGCAGCGGCGACGCTCCGCGTGCTGGCGGCGTTGCAAGGATCGAAGCGAGATCCCTTTCGCGAGGAAGAACCCGGCAAGATCCTGCACGAGATGCGCTACGGCACGATGGCCCGAACCGGCCAGATTCCGCACACTCCCTACTACGGCTCGATCGATTCGACTCCCCTCTTCGTGATGACATTCGCCCAATCGTACCTATGGCACCGCGACGATGATCTTTATGACGATCTGATCGACCACGTGCGGCGCGCGCTGGCCTGGATCGAGGACGACGGCGATCGCGATGGCGACGGCCTGGTCGAGTTCGGGGAAGCCGTGGCCGATGGTGTCCACATCACCCAGCAGGGCTGGAAGGACAGCGGGGATTCGCTGCATTTCGCCGATGGCCGCGCTGTCGAGGGGCCGATCGCACTCGTCGAGGTCCAGGGGTACGTGTTCGCCGCCTATGCCTGGCTCGCCGACGTCGCCACGCTTCGCGGCGAGGACGCCTGGGCCGCGGACTTGAGGGCACGGGCTGAGCGGATGCGCGAGGCGGTCGAGACACGGTTCTGGATGGACGATCAGGGGTTCTACGCCCAGGCCCTCGATGGGGCGAAGCGACCGGTCGATGCGATCAGCTCAAACCCCGGCCACCTCCTCTTCTGCGGCCTGCCCAGTCCGGAGCGGGCTGGCCTCGTTGCCCGGCGGCTCGCCCTGCCCGACCTGATGACCGCCTGGGGGACGCGCACGCTGTCGAGCGCGACGGCGACCTACAACCCGATGAGCTACCACAACGGCAGTGTCTGGCCGCACGACAACAGCCTGATGATGTGGGGCGCGCGGGCGTATGGCCTCGATGAGCTGGCGTTGGGGATCGCGGAGCGGACGCTTCGCCTCGGGTCCTTCGGTTCCGGCTGGCGGTTGCCGGAGCTGTGCTGCGGTTTCGATGGCCCTGACGCTTCGGACGACATCGCAGGGCCGGTCGACTATCCGGTCAGCTGTAGCCCGCAGGCGTGGGCGGCGGCATCGGGGCACCTCATGGTCCGGACGCTGCTGGGAATGTCGCCCGACACCAGAAGCGGCGGCCTGACGTTTGACCCGGCGTTGCCGGCCGCCGCGACGCGCCTGCGAGTGAGCGATGTCGCCGCACTCGGGCGGCGACATCGTGTTGAGGTCACGCGCACGGCGGACGGATACGCTGTGGAGTCCATCCCGGCGGACGGCTGACGGCGAGTGAGGTTCACCCTCGCAGTAGGGGCGGTACCTCCGATTAAACGCGCCCCATGGCACGATGCGCGAAAGAGGTGTCCGCCCGGCCCGCGATCGACAGAGGTCACCCCCGACAACGGTACGTTTGCTCTGCCGTCCAGGCTCAACGTACATCTTCGATGTACCGATGCCGCTTACAGGGACGATACACGATCGTCCCCTACAGACCGCGCCATTGCCCTGCGACAACCGCGGCTACTGTGGAATCAGGATTTCGCGCGGGAGTCCCGCCACTGGACCAGCTCACGGATCGGTCCCATGTCGAAGTCGGGCGCGCCGATTCCGATCGTGAAGTGGGTGAAGCCGCGTGTCACGAAATCCTCGGTCACTCCCAGGTTGTCGGCGTTGACGCCGATCGAACGCTCGATCTCGTTCGGGTCGCGCCCCACCCTGGCGCACCAGTCGTTGAGCACCGACGCCTTGTGCGAGGCGGTCTCCGGATCGCCGAAGACGTGCCAGGTGTCGGCATGCTCCGCCACGATCCGCAGCGTCACCTTTTCGCCGCCGCCGCCGATCAGGATCGGGATGTGCCCGTTGACCGGTCCCGGATTGAGCTTCTCGAAGCGGTCGCGGATGATCGGCAGGTCACGGTCGAGATCCCGCAGCCGGCTAGCGGCGGTCCCGAACTCGTACCCGTAGTTTTCGTAGTCGCGCTCGGCCCAGCCGGAGCCGATGCCGAGGACCAGGCGCCCGTCGGAGATGTGGTCGACGGTGCGGGCCATGTCGGCCAGCAGGTTCGGGTTGCGGTAGGAGTTGCAGGTGACGAGCGCGCCGATCTGGGCCCGCTCGGTGACTTCGGCCATGGATGCCAGCGAGGTCCAGCACTCGAAGTGGAGCCCCGCCGGGTCGCCGCTGAGCGGATAGAAGTGATCCCAGTTGAAGATTACGTCGACCCCGATCTTCTCGGCTTCGATCCAGGCCCGTCGCTGGGAGGCGAAGTCGGAATGCTGCGGCGGGATCTGGACGCTTACCTTGACCTGATGCTGGGATCCGATGGCTGGTGTTGTCTCGGTCACATGATGTCCTTTGGATTTGGCGAAAACGGTCGTGCCTGCCCGCCGATTGTCGCACGGCACGGGCCAAGGCGGGGAGGCAGGGCGGGCGGCGTTACCAGCCCCCATCGGCCAGGTCGAGGATCGCGCCAGCAGGCATCGCCCGGGGATCGAGGAACGACCGCGCGACGGGTAACGCGAGGTCGACCGGGATGCCACTGCCCTCGATGCAGTGGCCGTGCCGGTCGAAGGTCAGGGCCGTGCTGACCGAGATCGAGCGGCCCTCGCCAACCGCGAGGGTTCGCGGGCGTCCACTGCCTCCCCCGC
>CADCWJ010000425.1 GCA_902806365.1 uncultured Thermomicrobiales bacterium | reverse complement strand
GCCGGGGCCCGATACACCGGCACGCTCAATGAGGATGAGAAGAACGCATGGACTGGATTTCGGACCCGGCTATCTGGACATCGCTGCTGACCTTGACCGCGCTCGAGATCGTACTCGGGGTCGATAACATCGTCTTCATCTCGATTCTGGCCGGCAAGTTGCCGGAACATCAGCGCGACCGAGCCCGCCTTGTTGGGCTCGGCGGCGCAATGATCATGCGCATCCTGCTGCTGTTCTCGATCAGTTGGGTGATCGGGCTCACCGAGCCGTGGTTTTCCCTCTTCGATCGCGACTTCTCGGGCAGGGACCTGATCCTCCTGATCGGCGGGTTCTTCCTGATCTTCAAGGCGACGATGGAGATTCACGAGAAGCTCGAGGGGCACGAGGTCGGGCAGGAGGTCAAGGCGGCGGTCTCCTTCATGAGTGTCATCGTTCAGGTGATGCTTCTCGACCTGGTGTTCTCCCTCGACTCGGTGATCACCGCGGTTGGCATAGCGGACGAGTTGCCGGTCATGATCGCCGCGGTGATCATCGCCGTGGGCGTGATGCTGTTCGCCGCGAAGCCGCTCTCCGAATTTGTCGAGAAGCACCCCACAGTGAAGGTCCTGGCACTCAGCTTCCTGCTGTTGATCGGGATGTCGCTGGTTGCGGAAGGCTTCCACCAGCACATCCCGAAGGGCTATATCTACACCGCGATGGCCTTCAGTGTCCTCGTCGAGATCATCAACCTGCGCGTACGCGCCAACCAGGGGCAGGTACATCAACCCGTCCATCTGAAGGCGAGCACCGCCGGGGGCGCGGCGGTCGAGAACCTGTCTGCCCGTCGAGGTCGTTCGTAACTCGGCGCAGGCGGAATCATCCCGGAGTCGACCGCTTGAGTACGCACTAGGCACACAACAGGGCCGGCACGCTCTAGCGTGCCGGCCCGTCGTCGTGCGTGTCGTTCCCATGGTTCCTCCTGGCCGGAGTCGTGGCCGGTCCCGCGCCGGCTGTTGTCGATTCCGGCGTTTGCCGGTACAAGGGACGCGGCATGACCGGGCGCGATTGCATGTGCCCCTTCGAACGATACGAATTCAAAAGGAGTAGAAGGTATGGCAGCGAAGCCACGCGTGGCCGTTACTCGCCTGATCCCGGAGGCGGGGCTCGATCTCTTGCGCACGCGCTGCGACGTTCAGGTCTGGGAAGGTGACCTCCCGCCCTCGGGCGATGCGTTGCACACACTGCTCGAAGGCGCCGACGCGGCCCTTACCCTCCTGACCGAGAAGATCGACGGCGCGCTGCTCGACCGTCACCCGACGATTCGCGTCGTCAGCAACTTCGCGGTCGGTTTCGACAATGTCGATGTCGATGCGGCAACGGCACGTGGTGTGGCCGTCTGCAACACGCCCGGAGTCCTGACCGCCGCGACGGCGGAGTTCGCGTTCACGCTCCTCATGGCGGCGTCGCGCCGGGTCGTCGAGGCCGCCACCTACGTCCGCGACGGCAAGTGGCAGACATGGGGGCCGAAGCTGCTGCTGGGGCAGGACATCGTCGGGGCGACACTGGGGATCGTCGGGTTCGGCCGGATCGGCAAGGAGCTGGCGAAGATGGCGACCGGCTTCAACATGACGATCCTCGCCAACGACGCCTATCAGGATCCCACAGCCGAGGCGGAGTACGGCATGACCTATGTCGAGCTCGACGACCTGCTGGCGCGGTCCGACTTCGTCTCGCTCCACGTCGCGCTGACGCCGGAGACGCGGCACATGATCAGCACCCGTGAGTTCGGGATCATGAAACCGACGGCGGTGCTGATCAATGCCGCGCGCGGGCCGGTGGTCGATACCGACGCGCTCGTCACTGCCCTCCGGAACGGCGACATCTTCGCCGCCGGGCTCGACGTTACCGACCCCGAGCCGCTGCCGGTCGATCATCCGCTTGTGACGCTGCCGAACTGCATCGTGGTTCCGCATATCGCCTCGGCCACGGTGACGACCCGGGACGCGATGGCCGAGCTGGCGGCGCGAAACCTCCTCGCCGTGCTCGATGGCGAGACCCCGGAAGTGATCGTCAATCCGGAGGTGCTGAAATCCGGCTCGCCGGCGTAGCCGCCAGCGCGCGTCTTCTTTCCGTCGCACCCTGCTGATGCCAGGCACAGGGCAACCACACGGGAGTGACCTGGTTGGCCTGATCGGGGCGGGCCCGACGTCATCGCGAGGCGGCTCGCCGGAGCAGGAACCGGGAGAGACCCAGACATGGAGACTCAGAAGTCCAGTCTCGCGGTCGGCCAGTATCTCCAGTCGCACCGGGACGAGATTGCGCGGATGCTGCTCGATCTCGTCGCGATCCCGAGCGTGACCGGAGATGAAGGCGCGGTCCAGGATGCGATTGCCGTGCTGATGCGGGATCGCGATCTCGAGGTGGATGTCTGGGAGGCGCGTCCGGACGAGATCGCGCCGTACCTGACCCATGTTGGCGACCAGGACGTCTGGGAGGGGCGGCCCAATGTGGTCGGGCGCCTCGCCGGGTCGGGGGGTGGCCGGTCGCTCATGATCCAGGGCCATGTCGATGTCGTCGATCCTGGCGATCCCGCACTCTGGACTCGCCAGCAATGGGGCGAGATCGCTGATGGCCGGGTTTACGGACGCGGCGCGGCAGACATGAAGAGCGGTATCGTCGCCTACCTCGCGGCGCTCGACGCACTGCGGGCCACGGGCACGGAGCTCCAGGGCGATCTTCTCCTCGCGGCGTCGGTCGGCGAGGAGAACGGTGGGCTCGGCGCGCTCTCGACGATCCTGCGCGGGCACCGTGCCGACGCCGTGATCGTGACCGAGCCGACTGGCCTGGCGCTGGTCTTGGCCCAGGGTGGGTCGCTGGTGTTCCGGGTCACGGTCACCGGTCGCGCGGTGCACGGCGCCAACCGCAACGCGGGCGTCTCCGCCGTCGACAAGTACATTCCCATCCACCAGGCCCTGCTGGCCTGGGAGGCGGAACGGAACCGCACACTCAGCCACCCGCTGTACGACCACCTCGGCAACAAGTTTCCGATCAGCGTCGGTGTTGTACGGGCCGGAACCTGGGCCTCGACGGTGCCCGAGACGCTTGTCGCTGAAGGCCGTCTCGGGTTCCTCCCGGGCGAGACGATCGAAGGCATGCAACGCCAGACCGAGGAGGTGATCGCCAGGGTCGCGGAGGATGATCCCTGGCTGCGCGATCACCCGCCGCTCGTCGAGTGGGTCGGCGGCCAGTTCGCCTCGGCCGAGGTGTCGCCCGAGGCGCCGATTGCCCGAACGGTGGCGGCGGCGCACCGGCAGGTGACCGGCGAGAAGCCCTCTGTCGTGGGGATCACGGCAGGCACCGACGCCCGCCTCTTTACCGAAATTGGCAAGATGCCCACGGTGGTCTATGGTGCTGGCGAGATCATGACCGCGCATGGGCCGGACGAATACGCGCCGATCGATCAACTGCTGACAGCGACCCAGACCATCGCGATGACGATCGCCAACTGGTGCGGCACCCGACCGGAAACGTAAATCGGGGCGTTTCCAAAGCTGCGCAACGGGCCATGTCGGCTGACGATTCAGCAGGCTGTCATATACCGGGTCGCCCGTAGCCGGGGCCGATTCCGTACGCGGCATCGGTGTCCGCCTGGTGAAGCGAAAAAGTTAGACGTTGGTCCCGGCATCACCAGTAAATTCGCTCGGCAGTCGGTACCGCTCGTGACACCACCACTCATCAAATACCCGTGCAGGATGACATGGAAGGACCACCGTGATGACCGTGGAAACGATCGTTCCCGCTTCCGAACACATGACCACCTCGGGCCGTGCAATCACGCCCGAGCGCGCGATCCGGGGCCTCAAGTCTGCGGGCACCCCCCGGATCTCGGCCGATGGCGAGCGGATCGTCTTCACCCTGGGCGAAGTCAGCCGTGACTCCGACAAGAGCGCGAGCCAGCTCTGGATCGTCGATCGTGACGGCGGCAACCCCCGCCAGCTGACCTGGACTGGCGAATCGCATTCTTCCCCTGCCTGGTCACCCGACGGCCTCCTGCTCGCCTACGTCTCCCGGCGCGAGGGGGACACCCCGAACGCGATCTGCCTGCTCCCGATCGACGGTGGGGAGTCGCGCGAGCTGACGCGCCATGCGTCGTCGCCGGGCGGGCTGACATGGTCGCCGGACGGAGCGCGGATCGCCTACACCGTCGCCGTCGATCCCGACAATCCCGACGAAACTCCTCGACCGTCGGATGCCCCGCCGCCTGTCCGCGCCGTGCGGCGGATCGACTACAAGCAGGACAACCGCGGCTACCTCAACGATGTCCGTCTCCAGGTGATGACGGTTGACGTCGCGACCGGCGAGCGTCATCGGGTGACGCACGATCTCGTCGACCACACGGATCCGCAGTGGTCCCCGGACGGTGCGCGCTTGGCGATCAAGGTGCCGAACCGGAACGGGATGCACGCCCAGCTCGGGATCGTGACCGTCGAGAGCGACGAGACCACCCTGGTCGGCCCGGAGGACGGCTCGCTCGGCACGTGGGCCTGGTCCCGCGACGGCGCGTTCATCCTGTTCGACGGTGACGATGACAACTCCGCCCAGACCGATTTCTTCCGGTACGACCTCGGCTCGGGAGAGCGCCGGCGCCTGACGGACGACCTGGACTTCCTGCCGGAGTCCGGCTTCCCGACGATCTCGAGCCCCGCCCAGCCGGTTTGGATCGCCGATTCCACTGCGTTGGTGCATGGAACGCGGGAGGGTCGGAGCGGCCTGTGGACGGTCGACGCCGCAACTGGCGCGGTCACCGAGGTCGTGCGTTGGGAGGCGACCCATGCCGGGCTCTCGGTCGACCGCTCGGGCCGGTACCTCGTCCAGTCGCGCTCGTCGATGACGACCACCGGCGAGATCGTGACGTACGACCGGGAGACTGGGGAGACTTCGGAGCTTACCTCGTTCAACGCTGATTTCTTTGCGGAGACACCGCCCGCGCGCTGGGAGCATCTCGCGGTCGAGCGCAACGGCGAGACGATCGACGCCTGGCTGTTCATGCCCGCCGATTTCGATCCCGGACAAACGTATCCGGTCGTGCTCGATGTTCACGGCGGGCCGCACGGCTCCTACGGCCACAGCTTCAACATCGGCGCCCAGGTCCTGGCAACCAACGGGATCCTGGTGATCGCCGCCAACCCGCGCGGCTCCAGCTCGTATGGGCGGAAGTTCGCAAACCTGGTCCGGGGCGACTGGGGCGGAGAAGACTGGATGGACCTGCAGGCCGTGCTCGATGAGGTGCTGACGCGGCCCTACGCCGACGCGGCGCGAACAGGAATCTACGGATATTCGTATGGCGGCTACATGACGTCCTGGGCGATCGGGCAGACAAGCCGGTTCAGGGCGGCGGTCTGCGGCGCGCCGGTATTCGACCTGGAATCGTTCTACGGAACGAGTGACATCGGGCACGACTTCGGCCCCTTGCAGTGGGGCGGCGACCCCATCACGAGGCGGGAGTGGATGGTCGAGCGCTCGCCCGCGACGCACGCGCACAAGGCAACGACTCCAACCCTGATCGTGCATGGCGAGGCCGACGAACGGTGCCCGATCGGGCAGGGCGAGCAGATGTTCGTGGCGCTCAAGAAGGCCGGCGTGGAGGTCGAGTTCGTCCGCTATCCGGGCGGGTCGCACCTGATGCTGCG
>CADCWJ010000424.1 GCA_902806365.1 uncultured Thermomicrobiales bacterium | reverse complement strand
CAGTGCCAGCTCAGCCCGACGATTGCCCAATCGCCGATGGAGGCGATTTCATCCGCTCGTCGCCTCTCGGGAATCAGGCAATCGGCAGATCGGCCGGAAGTCTGGAACCCTCAGCCCTCGGGAGGCGCCGTTTCGGTCGGGCTCGTCGGGGTGCCGGGCGTCCCGGGGCCAACCTCCCAGACTTCCGGCTGCGCCCTGTAGACGCTCTCGAAGACGCCTTCCGAAATGACTGCTCCACCTTCGAGCACCCGCCGCGACACCTGCACCGTGTATCCCGGCGACGCGGTGTTGACCATGTTTCGGGTGCCTTGCGGCAACTCCGGCTTGACCCTGGTCACCGGGGGGCCGGGCGGGACCGGCGGGCCGATCACCGGTGCGCCGACTTCCACCGTGTATGGGGACGATGCGCCGTACAACTGCGCCGTCACCGTCTCCCCCTCGACCACCATCTGCAACAGCATCCAGGAGTCGAACGGATTGGTGAAGATCAGGTCCTTCTCCCACTCCTCCGGCGTGTTGGGCTGGTAGATCGCCGCGTCGAGCCCCGGCGGCGAGCCGTCCGCCTCGTAGAACGCGAGTCGCCAGGAGTGATGATTCCACTCGTCGAACCGGAACCCGGCGTACAACGCTGCCCGGAACACCGTTGTCGAGACCTGGCAGACGCCGCCACCCAGATCGCTTGCGGTCCAATCCCCCTGGATGATCTTGCCCTCGACATAGCCGTTCTCGACCGAGATGGCGCCGAGCGCGTCGTTGAACGAGAGATTCTCGCCTGGCCTGACCAGCGCGCCGGAGATGTTCCGGGCCGCGACCTGCACGTTCTCGGCGCGCATCGGAGAGGAGCCCGCGAATGACGACGAGCCCGACGAGATCAGCCCGACGATCCCGAGTTCAGGCAGGTTGTCGGCGCGGATTTCCGCCGGAACCGGTGTCATCGGCAGCGTGACGCTTCGCCCTTCCGCCGTTGTCGCCGCGGCCACGACGGAAGACTCGAAGGTGGCACGGTCCACTTCCGAGCCGGATACATCGTTCTGGACGGCGCGGAGACTCCCGTCCGCCCACTCAAGGGCGGCGTTCGTTGGCCCGACATAGGTCTCCTCCGCGATCTGGTCGAGGACCACGTCCAGCCGGGCCGGATCGATCGACGCATTCCCGCCCTTGGGAATGACCAGCGCCGCCGTCAACTGCTCCGTCCCGATCTCCCACGCGCGGTCGCCCAGAGTCACCGTAATCGGGGATCCGATCAGGATGATCGCGTCCTCTTTCGCGCCCTCCAGATCGGCGGTCGTCACCTCGGGCGGCACCGGGATCGTCAGCAATCCAAGCCGCGTGGTTTTCCCGGTCGTCACCGCGGCGACGGTGTCCGCGAGTGCGCGTTCGGTATCGAGCCGGGCGCCGGTCACGTCCGCGAGCACATCGATCTCGCCACCACGGCGGATCAACCGGGCGTTCCGCATCGGTGTGTCGATCTCGCCCGCGATGCTGGCGAACACCGCATCGAGCGGCGCACCGTCGCGGACGATCGCGATTGGGGCGTGCCAGTCCGGCGCCTGGTCGAGCAGGATCGCGTAGCGCCGGACCACGCCATCGTCGCGGCCCAGCGCCCAGGCGGCGTCGAGCATCGCGGCGTAGTCGATCGAGATTCCGAGCTGTTCGAGACTGAACGCCCATTCCCGGTCATCGAACGTATACGTGACGGCGTGTCGTTCCAGCGACGCCAGGGACGTTCGGAGCGTCGCCTCGCCCTGCTCTCGCGTCATGTCGGAAAGGTTGACACCGCCCACGACCGCGCCGGGGTAGAACAGCCCGCGCGACCGGACCGGGAGTGCGATGCCCGCACCGAGCCCGGTGGCGGCGACGGTGGCCCCGATGAAGCTCCTGCGGCTGAGCATTCTCGGGTAGCGTGTTTCCCGCGACGACATTCCTGCTCCTCGACACCCTTGATCCCATCCAGGGTCCCATTATGCGCAGGGGCTGTGCCTGAATGACAGGGGTGGCGGTGAGTGACGTGATGCCGGCACCGAAACGCATGACGCGTCTCCTCAGTGACCGGCCGCACGCCGCCCGTACGATCACCCGCTGCGGAAATCGGACGTATCCCTGAACACAGCGGATGTGCCTCGCCGTCATGCCACCCGCCGCTTCATGACCGCGGGATGGCCACTTCCTGGCGAACGAATGCCACCGTTAGCCAGACGGAAGGGGACACGGCGAAGCCCAGGCGCGGATGCGCCCGGGCTTCCCGCTCTATCCCACCCCACGTCGGATAGCGGATGGTGCTCGACGGACCGGTCCCTGTCCTGGGGAAGGAAGGAATGGCACATCGTTTCCTCGTGGAGTGCCACGCCGCCGCGTTGCGCCGTGACATCGAGGGCTGCCGAAGCGATCGTGGGCTGACGATCAGCGATCCGACAGTGAGACGATTCTATGGCTCACGGGGGCGTGGCCGCATCCGTAAAACTACGGATTTGGACAGGCTCCGGCGGATCGTCCGTGGAGCGCGCCACGGCTCGTTGCTCGATGCCACCGGAGCGTTGCACACAGATGGTTAAGCACCTGAGACGACGGGATGGCGGGCAACGTGAGGATGCTGCGTATGGTCAGGCACTCATCGCCGTCGCGTAGTAGCGCAGCGCCTGGCGAAAGGCAGCCTTGACCTCGTCCGCCTGGTGATGGGCGGTGGCGATATCGATCCGCAGCGCCGTTGCCCGCTGGGTGATCACCGAGTTTCCGAGGGACGGATTGAACCAGAGGGGGAACGTGTCGCTCGCCCGCAACGCTCCCAGTTGCCGCGTCAGGGCGTCGATCCGCGCGTCGAGGCGCCCGCACTCGGCCCGTGCCCACAACACGCGCTCGGCGAAGCTCGCCCGCGCGTCACGACCGCCCTCATGGGCGCTCTCCCGGTCGATGTGCTGGAGCATCTGGAGATCCTGCTCATGCCAGGCCTCGTTGATCCGGTGCATCATCTCCTGCCGCCGCTGCCGGTCGTGCTCGCTGTCGCACAGATCGGGGTGGAAGCGACGGGCCAGTGACCGGAAGAGGGTGCGCAACTCGGTCTCAGTGTCTTTTGGGAGGCGTCGCTTCTCTCGCCATCGGAGGCGCCGGCGCTCTTCCGCCTGGGCCGGATCGGGATCGTCGCGATCGCGCCCGAAGAAGCGCCAGTCGGATTCCCGCTCACGCTGCTCGTCGTGATCGGCGGCCCGGAACCAGCTCGCCGGGATCTCGATCCCGAACATCTCGCCAATCTGGCGCAGCTCCTCGCGGTCGAACAGATCGCCGAGCATGCCGTTGGGATCGGCCACCATCCGGGCGTGGATGCGGACCGTGCGGTCCTCCAGCGTGGCGATCAGGTCGCGGATCGCGCGAAGCTCCGCCTGCAGGCCGCCGAGGCGAGCCCGGTACTCCCACTCGAACTTTTCGAGCGCGGCGGTGACGGGCGCGATCTCCGCTTCGAGCCGGGCGATCACGGCGGCCCGGAACTCGATCTCGGCGCGCAGGGCGGCGTACTCGGCTTCGGCACGGTCGGGGAGGGGAACGAGCGCTGTCCTGACAGTGCTGATCCGGGTGAACGTCGGGGTTTCGGGGGTCGGGGCAAGGGAAGAACTCATGGGGTTAATCATACCCGCGCCGCCGCATTCCGATCACCCCCCGTCTCTCCAGGAGGCTCCCGTCATCGCCCCTGCTTCTGTCCAGTACCCGCTCAGCTCAACTCCAGGTATCCCATCCGGCGGACTGCCCGCTCGACATACCGGAATGCCAACGCCCCAAGCACCGGCAACACGACTGCAAAGCCCGCCAGGGGGATCAGATCGTCCCACAGCTCGGCCAGCGGCGCGCCGGTCGTCGTCGCATCGACCATTGCCTGGATCCCGTATCCGAACGGCAGGGCACGGGCCGGAATCCTGACCCAGTCGGGCATCCGGGCGATCGGGTACAT
>CADCWJ010000423.1 GCA_902806365.1 uncultured Thermomicrobiales bacterium | reverse complement strand
TCGTCAGCGGAACGATCGTTCGCGGCGATCCACAGCCGAACAGCGATCTCGATCTCGTCGTCATCCATGACAAACCATGGCGACAGCGAACGCAGCGATTCTTCAATGGCGTCCCCGCCGAGATCTTCGTCAATCCACCGTTCCAGATCGACCGCAGGTTTGATCAGGAGGCGGCGGTCGGGCGGCCAGTGATGGCGCACATGATCGATAGCGGGCACGTTCTGTACGACCCGTTCGGAGTCTTGGCACGTCACCGGTCCGAGGCGAGACGGTGTCTCGAAGCCGGACCCCAGGTCTCTGCGGAAAAATTGATGCAACAGGCGTATCTGATCGCGACCGGCTTTGAGGATGCTGTCGATATCGCCGGAGTTGACGCGGATCGATCGAGGGTATTGGTTCTGAGCGTACTCGATGATGCCGCCAAACTGGCATTTCTCAAGGCGGTCAGATGGATCCCGCGTTCGAAGGTGCTGTTCTCCGAACTGGACTCGCTGAATCCGGAACTCGCCGCGGCAACGCGCCGCGCGATCGGAGCCAGCACGATTGCACAGACAATTTCGTCCGCCGAACCTGCGATCCGCGCCGTGACGGGCGCCATCGGATTCTTCGAATGGGAGACCGAGCCACAGCATCTCGAAGAGTGAGTCCCTTTGGGGGGCAACCCGGCGACGATCGCTGAAGCGGGACAAGGTACGGACCAGGAGTGCGGCGGTTGACACGAGGCACGCGGCGGGGCCTGTGCGTACCGTAGCGGGGAAGCGTCGCCCGTCTAATATCAAGGGCCACGTCGTAGCACAGGGACGACACCCGATCGTCGCCGGCAAGAACCGGTGCCGTCGCGAACGGCTGCGCCGGCACGCGCGAAGGGCGGTCCTCCCCTCACGCATCCAAAATTCCGCCCGGAAGCGCCCGTGTATCATTGATGCGGTATTGGCGACAGGTCGTCCTGAATCGACGACAATGGCGCCTGAATCACGCCCTTGCACGACGCGAACGGAGAGCATCAACGGATGACATCGAACGGTGAACGGCCGCTCGTCTGCCGGGGAATCCGCGGCGCGACTACCGCGGGATCCAATACGGCGGAAGACATCCTCGAAGCCACCGAGGAGTTGGTCAACGCCTTGATCCACCTCAACGGCCTGGAGTCCGAAGACATCGCCAGCGCCATCTTCACGACCACGCCGGATCTCACCGCATGGTTTCCCGC
>CADCWJ010000422.1 GCA_902806365.1 uncultured Thermomicrobiales bacterium | reverse complement strand
TGTCGAACCTGTCACCCCTGCCGGGACGCTGCCAGGCCGCGTGCTTCCCCGGCTGGCGCGCGGTCAGCAGGCGGTGGTCCACCAGCTCGCCGCCGCATTCCAGGAGCGGAACCGGGCACTATACCTGGTCGGCGGCGGGGTTCGCGACATCCTCCTCGACCGACCGGCCTCGATGGATCTCGATCTGGCGAGCGATGCCCCACCCGACGAGACAAAGGCGATCGCACAAACCCTGTCGCCGATCGGTCTTTACGACGTCGGCGAGCGATTCGGCACGATTGGGGTCGTGATGCCGGCCCATGAGGGAGCGATCACGGTCGAGATCACGACCTTCCGCAGCGAGCACTATGACGCGGGAAGCCGTCACCCGGTCGTCGCCTACGGCACCTCGATCGACGATGACCTTGCCCGCCGGGACTTTACGGTCAACGCAATCGCGGTCGATACGGGCGACGGCGCGCTCCACGACCCGTTCCACGGACAGGCCGATCTGGCAATGGGAATGCTCCGGGCTGTCGGCGATCCCGTCGCCCGCTTCCGGGAAGATCCGCTTCGCCTCCTGCGTGCCGCCCGCTTCGTCGCCCAGCTCGGATTCAGCGTCGAACCGGAGACACGCGCCGCGCTCGCCGGCGAAGCCCCCCTGCTGCGCTCCATCAGCAACGAGCGCGTCCTGATGGAGCTGACCAGGTCGCTCTGTGGCGACTATGCCGGGCACGGGCTTCAGCTGCTGCTCGAGTCAGGGCTCCTCACGATCGCGATGCCGGAGCTGTTGCCGCTGGAACGCGCCGCCCATGGACATCCCGGGGATTACCGGGAAAAGGATCTGTGGGAGCACACGAAGCGGGTCGTGGTGCAGGCTCCGCCTCGCCCCGCCGTGCGCTGGGCGGCGCTCTTGCACGACGCCGCGAAGCCGCTTACCCGCTCGGTCGATGGTACCGGAGAGGTCCATTTCTTCGGCCACGAGCGGGTGGGCGCCGATCTCGCCAGCCGCGTGCTGGAGCGGCTGAACGCCGACAAGCAGACGCGCAAGGCGGTCCGCCGGCTCGTGGAGCTGCACCTGCGTCCGGCGTCCTACGACATCGCGACGTGGACCGACAGCGCGGTGCGGCGCCTCGCGCTCGAAGCCGGAGAGGTGCTCCACGACCTGCTCGATCTCGCCGCCGCCGATGTCACGTCGGCCCGTGCCGACAAGCAGCGCGCCGCGGCGGGACGGGTTCAGGGGCTGCGGGATCATCTCGACCGGCTGGAGCGGGAGGTCGAGCTTGGCCGGCTGCAGAGCCCACTCGACGGCGACAAACTGATGGCGCTGTTCGATCGCCCCCCCGGCAGGTGGATCGCCGGGATCAAGGATCACCTGCGGGAGCTGGTGATCGACGGCGAGCTCGAACCCGGCGACACGGCGACCGCGACCGCGATCGCCCGCCAGCTCCTGGCCGACGCGGACCGCAACACCTGACCGGACCGGGAACGACCATGACGAACGACGGCAATGCGGATGCCCGGCACCGCGTGCGGCGGCAATACGCCTCGGTTGGCGATGCCTATGTCCGCAGTGCCGGGCATGCCACCGGATCCGATCTCGAGCGCATGGTCCTGCTCGCCGCGCCGACCGCGACCGACGTGCTCCTCGACCTTGCCACCGGCGGCGGGCACGTCGCCGGTGCCTTTGCGCCATATGTGGCCACGGTCATCGCCAGCGATCTGACCCCGGAAATGCTGGGGCATGCCCGGGACCACCTCCGGGAAGTCGGGTGGGACCGCGTCGTGTATCTCGTTGCCGATGCCGGAGCGATCCCCTTGCGGGATGAGACGTGCGATATCGTCACCTGCCGGATCGCGCCCCATCACTTCCCGGATCCCGCTCGCTTCGTTGCCGAGTCCGCACGCGTGTTGCGGCCGGGAGGGCGCTTCGTGCTCGTCGACAGCACGGTTCCGGACGGAGAGGCCGGTGCATTCTTCAACCGGTTCGAGACGCTGCGCGATCCATCACACGTCTAGTCGCTCACGATAGTGGAATGGGAAACGCTGATCGTGGACGCCGGGTTGACGTTGTCGGTCGCGGAGTCGTTCCGGAAGCGACATGATTTCGACGATTGGACGACACGCTCCCGCGTCTCCCCGGCAATCCGGGAAGACCTTGAACAGATGGGGGTGCGGGCCGAGCCCGCGATCGTCGCGCCGTTCGCGCTGGAGTGGGCGAGTGGAGGCAACCCGCGACTCGTCGCGTTCGCCGACACCAAGACGCTGTTCCTGGCCTCGAAACCGGGCTGACCGCAGGATGGTGACGTCACGCCGCGTTCTCCCGCCCGGACATAACTACTCGAATGGCCTCGTGATAGAATGGAGGGGCTTGGAAAGCTAGAGGTGGCAGGATGATTCGCGTTCAGATGGCGGCGGTGGCGACGAGGCCATCTTCGCGCGGTACGTGGGACGTTCCGCCCCGTAGCCGTGACGCCCGACGGCTCCGCCCGATCGGCCTGCTGGGCGTGCTGCTCGTTGCATTGGCCTCGCTTACTCCCTCGTTCGCGGCAACGCAGGCACCCGCATCGCCCGGGCTCGTCGTCGTGATCCCAATCCACGGCACGATCGAGCCGGGAATC
>CADCWJ010000421.1 GCA_902806365.1 uncultured Thermomicrobiales bacterium | reverse complement strand
GGGATCGCGATCGAGCAGATGCTCGTCTACCTGACGATCGCGAACCTTCAGCTCCGGTTCCTGAGCCAGGAGGTCGACGAGGACATCCGCGACCGGATCCGGGAGGGCCAGATCGCGTTCGATCTCAACCGCCCGGCCGCCTACCCCGGCCAGTTGATGGCCGGCGCGGTCGGGGACATGATCGGGGCGCTGCCGTTCCTGCTCGTCGCGATCCCGGTCGCCGCGATCGCCGGGGAGTTGCGCGCTCCCGAGTCGGTGGCTACTGGCCTGGCTTACCTCGCGAGCCTGGCGCTGGCCTGGATCATCGCCGTCCAGCTAAACCTCGTAATCGGGCTGACCGCGTTCTGGACGCTGGAGATGACCGGGTTCCAGATGATCTACCGGCTGATCGCCAACTTTGCGACCGGGGCACTGATCCCGCTCTGGTTCATGCCCGATGCGGTCCGGCTGATCGTGCAGCTTCTGCCGTTCCAGGCGATCGCCTTCGTGCCGGTCTCGATCTACGTCGGCGCCCCCGCCACTGGCGGCGCGCTTGCCGCGCTCGGGGTGCAGGCACTCTGGGTCGCGCTGCTGGCGCTCGGCGTCCGCCTGCTCTGGAGCCGGGCATTCCAGCGGACCGTGATCCAGGGAGGATGAGCGCGACGATGGAACGCCTGGCGATCCTGCGGAACATGGCGTTGACCTCGCTCCAGGCCGAGTTCCAGTATCGCGCCAACGTGATCGCCAGCATCATTGGCGGGTTCGCCTACCAGTTGACCGGGTTCATCGTGGTCTGGATCGTCGTCGCCCGGTTCGATGGGCTGGGAGGGTGGACGCTGCCGGAGATCACCTTCCTCTACGGCATGCGCCTGACCGCGCACGGCATCTTCTACCTCCTGTTCAGCCAGATGTTCGACCTCGACCGGGTACTAATCAGCGGCGAGTTCGACCGCTATCTGGTCCGCCCGATGTCGCCGCTGCTCCAGCTCTTCACGCGGAAGCTGCGGGTGAACTGCTTCGGTGATCTGATCGGCGGGGTGCTGCTGCTGGCCTTCGCCGCGACCGGCGCCGGGATCGACTGGTCCCCGTCGTCGCTCGCCCTGCTCGGCGCGGCGGTGATCGGGGGCGCACTGGTCGAGGGATCGGTGCAGGTCACGATGGGGTCGCTGGGGTTCCGGTTCCTGAACATCGCGGCGGTCCGCGTCTCGACCAACGAGGTGTTCAACATCTACGGCAATTACCCGGTGACGATATTCCCGAGGGTGCTGGAATACCTGCTGACGTTCGCGTTGCCGGTCGCCTTCGTGGCCTATTTTCCGGCCTCGACGATCCTTGGCCGGGGTGACGAGCTGAGCGTCTCGCCGCTGCTTGGCTGGCTGGCGCCGCTGGTCGGGGTGGCGCTGTTCACGATCGCGGTCCGGATCTGGACCCGCCAGAGCCGCCACTACCAGAGTTCAGGGTCGTAGCGGCCAGGGTCACTCGGAGTCCAGCCGCGCGACGAGCCGCTTCGGAGCGACCAGGCGGTAGCTCTCGTCGATGATCGCCGCGATCTCGTCCCAGTCGGGAGTGCGCTCGGGGTCGAGCCAGGCCGCGACCCAGCCCTTGGGCCCGAGATAGGGCGGCGCGTAGTAGCGATCCGGCTCGGAGGTGACGTAGGCCGCCTGCGCGCCGGGCGGCGCCTTGCACCAGACGGCCGTCCGCCCCTCCGGCTGATGAAGCATCGCGAAATTCTTCGACCGCACCTGGAACGTCGGCGCGCCGAACGTCTCGGTCTCGATCGCCTCCGGATAGGCGAGGCAGATTGCGCGAACCGGAGCGAGGATCGCCTCGTCGACCGTGACCTTTGAATGCTCGCTCATGGCCGGTCGCTCTCCCTTTCGTCGAGCTGTTTGGCCAGGCGCTTCGGGGCGGTCATCCGGTAGCTCTCGTCGATCAGGTCGGCGATCTCGTCCCAGTCCGAATCACCGTCGAGCCAGATCCCGATCCAGCCCCTGTGCCCGACGTAAGGCGGCACGAAGATCCGGTCGGGCCTGGCCGCGACGAGCGCCTCCTGAACGCCGGGCGG
>CADCWJ010000420.1 GCA_902806365.1 uncultured Thermomicrobiales bacterium | reverse complement strand
CCCGCCTCGCTCGTCCCGTTGATCCGGGCTGCCGCTAGAGCGCCTCGCTCGGCATCTGCATCGACCGGCCCCTGTCGATTGAGACCGTTGGCCGAGCATTTGTCTCATATCATACCAACGGCCCTTATCTTTGACCGTTGAGGACCCATCCTCGTGAGCCGATTGAGGTGATGGTTGCGGGCTGGGATATGAGCTTGCGCCAGGCGTCGCAGGCCGCGTCGATGATGTCGTCGTAGGTCTCGAAGACGCGGTTGGAGAGCCAGTTCGCGCGCAGGTACTGCAGATGTTCTCGACCGGGTTCAGTTCCGGGGCGCGGGAGGGCAGGAGGATCATCGTGATGTTCTTGGGAACCGCGAGGGCTCGTGTGGTGTGCCACCCGGCTCGATCGAGCAGGAGGACGGCATGGGCGCCCTTGGTGATGGTGCGGGCGATCTCGTCGAGGTGAAGCTGCATCGCCTCAGTGTCGGCGAACGGCAGCGCCAGGGCGGCTCCCGTGCCGCGCGCCGGACAGATGGCGCCGAAAAGGTAGGCGCTTTCGTAGCGCTGGTCGGCGGGCTGGCGCGGCCGCGTTCCGCATCTCGCCCACTGCCGCACGAGGCCGTTCTTCTGGCCGATCCGGGCCTCGTCCTGGAACCAGATCTCGATCGGCTTTCGCTTGGCGATGCCGGCCAGGTGGGTGCTCAGGGTGGCAGGGAAGTTTTTTTGAACTCCTCGATCGTGCGCTGATCCTGCGCCGGGTGACGAGGGCGGGCGCTGATATGCGAGAAGCCGAGCGTCCTGAGGAGCTTGCCGATCGTGCGCTCATGGTAGGCGACACCGAAGCGCTCGACGATGACGTGCCGCAGGTCGATCCGCCGCCAGCGCACGACGCCATGCACGGCCCTGTCCGGGCCGGTCTCAACGAGCTGCGCGATCTCGGCGCGCTGCTCCGCCGAGAGACGGGGCGCAGGACCTTTGGACCAGCCGTCCAAAAGACCCTCGGGGCCGTGCTCGTTGAACCGGTGCACCCAGTCGCGCAGCGTCTGCCGATCCATCCCGCCGATCCGAGCTGCCTCCATCCGGTTCATGCCGTCGACAACTGCAGCCAGCGACAGAAGCCGACGGCTCTGGTTCGCGTTCCTGCTCGTCGCCGCCAATCGCCGGAGCTCGGCAGCCGAATAGTCCGCCCGCAGGCTCACCGCTGACGCCATGGTGCGAATCCTCCCCGCACCATGGAATCAGCTCAAAACCGATCGGGGAATCCCCCGAGAGTCACGACCCGAGGCCGCTGGTATTAGGACCCACGTATGGGCGAGACGAGCCTCATAGACGAAGTTGCACTGGAGACCGTGACGCGACCGTTCGAGGAACGTCGCGCATATCTGGAAGACGTGATCGCCGTCTTCGTCGGTGCTCTCCGGGTCGAGTTCCCGCACCTGAGTGAAGGCGAGTTGGCGATTCGAAGTCTCGCATTCTGCCGATCAGTGCTTGCCCGTGTGAGCGAGATCGAGAGCAGCGGGGGTGCCAACCCCGGCAGGGCCTAAGAGCCCATCCGGGAAGAAGTTGAGTCTCTGGAGTCGGTTGTGATTCTGTGAGGCACCTGAGTCGGAAGGAGGTGCCTCATGTGGAAGCCGGAGCATCGCGCGGCCGCGGATCGGCGGGGCCTGCGCTACGACAGCGACCTG
>CADCWJ010000419.1 GCA_902806365.1 uncultured Thermomicrobiales bacterium | reverse complement strand
GGTGTCCCCGAGTCGTTCAAGGTGCTGGTGAAGGAACTTCGCAGCCTTGGGCTCTCGATCGATGTCATCAATGAAGACGAGCAGACGGTCGAGTTCACCGAGGACACCTCGCGCGACCTGCTCTCCAACCTGGATCGGATCAACCTGAGCGGCTTCGAGCGAACATCCGACTGAGCGGCAGGAAATGGGCGGGCCGGAAGCGGCCCGCCGTCCCTGACCGATGATCGACGTTCGTCTCGAGTGGAGGCACCATGTCAAGCATCAACATCCCTGATGTCGCTCCCGATCATTCCGCGGGGCGGACCGCGACGTTCGAGAGCTCGGGTCAGTTCGACTCGCGCACATCGGGCGGCTTTTCCCGGGGCGATCGGCAGGATCGCGGCCGGGTTCTGGATGTCAACAATTTCGACGCGATCCGGATCCGGCTGGCCTCGCCAGAGGCAATCCGCTCCTGGTCGTACGGCGAGGTCACGAAGCCGGAAACCATCAACTATCGAACCCTCAAGCCGGAGCACGGCGGGCTCTTCTGCGAACGCATCTTCGGCCCGACGCGGGACTGGGAATGCTATTGCGGCAAGTACAAGCGAATTCGTCACGCGGGGACCGTCTGCGACAAGTGCGGCGTCGAAGTCACCCGCTCGAAGGTCCGCCGCGAGCGGATGGGCCACATCGAGCTGGCTGCGCCGGTGGCGCACATCTGGTACGTCAAGGGCACGCCGAGCCGGCTCGGCCTGCTGCTCGACATCTCGCCCCGGAACCTGGAGCGCGTACTTTATTTCGCGTCTTACCTGATCACGCGGGTCGATGAGGAGGCGCGGACGGCCGCGATCAGCGAGATCAACGAGCTCCATGAGGAGACGGTCGCGGAGTTCAAGGCGGAGGCGCAGACACAGCTGGATGAGATTCTCACCCAGGTGACCGCTGACGTCTCCAATCTCGATGAGGGGTCGCAGAACCTGGCGACCTCGATCGAAGATCGCAAGGCGCAGGAGCTCGAGGCGCTCGAGGCCGAGCATGCCGCATTCGAGGCGACACTCCGCGCCCTGGAGGGGCAGAGTGCCGAGCAGGAATACGCCTTCCGCGGGCAAGTTATCGTCCGGGCTGGTGAGGCCGTCAATGCCGATCGGTTCGAAACCCTTTCACAGTCTGTGACCGAAGCGCGGGCGGCGATCGAAGCGAGTGCTTCCAGCGACGCCAGTGGCAACGAGGCAATGGCCGGCGCCGAGCGCGACCAGCTCACCTTCGATGCCGACGAGCGTCGCAAGCGGATCGAGGACGAGCTTGCCGAGAAGATCAAGGACGAGGAGAAGCAGCGCGACGACATCGTCAAGCAGCTGACCGACCTCAAGGAACTGACGATCCTGACCGAGACCCAGTACCGGGAGCTTCAGGACATCGTTCCGCCGGGCGTCTACGACGCCGGCATGGGGGCCGAGGCCGTCTACGACTACGTGTCGAAGCGGGTCGATCTCGACCAGCTCGCGCTCGAGCTCCGGAACGAGATGCAGGTGCCTTCGGACGTGCGCCGCAAGAAGGCCACGAAGCGCCTCCGGGTGGTTGAAGCGCTCCGCAAGAGCGGCAACAAGCCGCACTGGATGATCTTCACCGCGCTGCCGGTGATCCCGCCCGAACTGCGGCCGATGGTCCAGCTCGATGGTGGCCGGTTCGCGACATCGGACCTCAACGACCTCTATCGCCGCGTGATCAACCGGAACAACCGCCTGAAGCGGCTGCTCGAACTTGGAGCACCGGACATCATCGTCCGCAACGAGAAGCGCATGCTCCAGGAGGCGGTCGACGCCCTGATCGACAACGGCCGGCGCGGCCGTGTCGTGTCGGGTTCGGGCAAGCACAAGCTGAAGAGCCTGAGCGACATGCTGAAGGGCAAGCAGGGCCGCTTCCGGCAGAACCTGCTCGGCAAGCGTGTCGATTACTCGGGTCGCTCGGTGATCGTCGTCGGGCCGGACCTGGCGCTCGATGAGTGCGGGCTGCCGAAACGGATGGCGCTCGAACTGTTCAAGCCGTTCGTCATGCGTCGCCTCGTCGATCGCGGCCTGGCTCACAACATCAAGTCGGCGAAGCGTCTCGTCGAGCGCGTCAACCCAAGTGTCTGGGATGTGCTCGAAGAGGTGATCGGCGATTACGTCGTGCTGCTCAACCGGGCGCCGACGCTCCACCGGCTGGGCATTCAGGCCTTCAAGCCGCGCCTGATCGAGGGGTCGGCGATCCAGATCCATCCGCTGGTGACGACGGCGTTCAACGCCGACTTCGACGGCGACCAGATGGCGGTCCACGTCCCGCTCTCGAAGGCGGCCCAGGCGGAGGCCCGGGAGCGAATGCTCTCCGTCAACAACCTGCTCTCGCCATCGAGTGGCGATCCGATCGTCTCGCCAACGCAGGACATCGTGCTTGGGGTGTACTACATCACGAGCGAGCGCAATTACGAAGAGGACATGGCGAACGGGATAATCCAGCGCGGCTGGGGCAAGACGTTCTCCTCGCTCGAAGAGGTGAAGCTGGCCTACGATGCGGGTGTCGTGGACATCCAGGCCGCGATCACGGTCCGCACCGACCGCGACGGCGGCGAGATGAAGCGGATCGCGACGACGGTCGGCCGCGCGATGTTCAATGAGGTGCTGCCAACTTCGCTGGGCAAGTACTATAACGAGACGATGGGCCGCAAGCAGCTCCGCGGCGTGGTGGCCGACTGCTACCGGAAGTTCAGCAATCCGCAGGACACCGCCGACGTCGTCAACCGGATCAAGAAGCTCGGGTTCACGTTCTCGACCAAGGGCGGCCTCACGTTCGCCCTCTCCGATGTCACCATGTCGGAGTCGAAGGGCGAGATCGTGGGCGCCGCCGAAGAGCGGAACCGCGATATCGAGCGCCAGTACCGGCGTGGCCTGGTGACGGAGGAGGAGCGGCTCCGCGAGCTGGAGATCATCTGGAACGATGCCCGCGACACGCTCTCGACGCATGTCGAGAACAACCTGCGGGGCCAGAACTCCGTCTACCTGATGCTGGACTCCGGCGCCAAGGGAAACATGAACCAGATCAGCCAGATGGCTGGCATGCGCGGGCTGGTGCTCGACCCGGGCGGGAAGATCATCGACGTCCCGATCAAGTCCAACTTCCGTGAGGGCCTGACCGTGCTTGAATACTTCCTTTCGACGCACGGCGCGCGAAAGGGATTGGCGGACACGGCGCTACGGACGGCTGACTCCGGCTATCTGACCCGGCGCCTGGTCGATGTTGCGCAGGACGTGATCATCTCGATCGAGGACTGCGGTACGCAGGTCGGGATTTGGGCCAGCCGGTACGATTCCGATGGCAAGGCGATCACGACGGACGAGTTCCGGGCGCGGCTCACCGGCCGCATCCTGGCGGGCGATGTGGTGCATCCGGAGACGGGTGAGATCATCGCCGCTCGTGGGGATGAGCTGACCGAGTACGCGATCGGCGCGGATGGCGAGACGATCGACCTGGTCGGCGCGGTGATCGACGCCAACATCGATCGCGTGTACATCCGGACGGTGATGTCGTGCGAGGCGATCCATGGGGTCTGCCGGCAGTGCTACGGCCGGAATCTGGCGAGCGGAGAGCTCGTGGCCTTCGGTGAGGCCGTCGGCATCATCGCGGCCCAGTCGATCGGCGAGCCCGGCACGCAGCTTACGATGCGTACCTTCCACACCGGCGGCGTGAACCGGGCCGACATCACGTCCGGTCTGCCGCGGGTCGAGGAGCTGTTCGAAGGGCGGCATCCCAAGGGGGCGGCGATCCTGGTGAACAAGCCTGTCAAGGTCTCGATCGAGCAAACCGAGAACGGCCGCCTGCTGGTGATCAGCTCGACCGACATGCAGTCGTGGCGGCATCTCCTGGCGGAAGGGTACGAGGCGGCGCTCCCGGGGGGTTCTCCCGTCGAGGAGAAGAAGACCGTGATCGCGACCGGTCCGGACGGGGAGAAGGTGCACGCGGGCGCGACGGGGACGTTCTTCCTCGACGGGCGAACAGTCTACGTACGACAGGAGCGCGAAGATCGCGAGGAGCACACGATCAACGTCGGCGACCAGCTTCTCGTCGATGACGGCGAAGAGGTGATCGCGGGCAAGCAACTGACGTTCGGGCCGAAGGATCCGCATCAGGTGTTGCACGCGCTTGGGCCTGAAGAGGCGCAACGCTACATCATCGACGAAGTGCAGAAGGTGTACCGCTCCCAGGGCGTGAACACCAACGACAAGCACATCGAGGTGATCTGCCGGCAAATGCTCCGCAAGGTGCAGATCCAGTTCCCTGGCGATACCGACCTGCTCGAAGGCGACACCGTCGATCGGTTCGAGTTCAACCAGAAGAACGAGGGTGTGCTGGCCCAGGGCGGAGAGCCCGCGACAGCCGTGTCGCTGTTGCTGGGGATCACAAAGGCATCGCTGGAGACGGATTCGTTCCTCTCCGCGGCCTCCTTCCAGGAGACGACGCGAGTGCTGACCGAAGCCGCCATCAACGGCAAGGTCGATCACCTTCGCGGCCTGAAGGAGAACGTGATCATCGGCAAGCTGATTCCGGCTGGTTCGGGCTTCGGCGTGCAGGAGAAGATCGTCCGGGAGAGTGCCCTGGAGGATGTGACCCTGGCCGCAATGGGGAACGGGCGGGTCGAGCCAGTCGAGCCTGCTGACGAGGAAGACTACGCGGCGTTGATGACAGAGGGTCACATCCCCGCCACGGCGGTGCTGGATGCGCCCGCCGACAGCGACGGCTATGGGTTCGACGGCGAGTTGGCCGGTACGGTCGACACGATCCTCGAGACCAACACCGCCGATGTCGAGAGCGAGACGGTCGACGAGGAGTAGCCCCACCTCGTCCGGAAATCGCATCACGAGCAACGACCGGGTGGCTTTCTCCACCCGGTTGTTGCGCATCATCCCACGGTCCTTACGCCGGCGTGCCGACCTCAGCCGGGGCGGCGGCCCCCGTCTCGATCTCCTCGACGATCCCCTTGAGGTAGGCCAGATTCTCCTTCAGCCGTTCACCGAGCGGGTGCTCCGTGCTGAAATCCTCGAGCCCCACCCACCCGTCGTAGCCGATCGCGTGCAACGCCCCGAAGAGCGCGCGAAGGTCGATGACGCCCTTGCGGACCGGGGTCCACTCGCAGGTCCACTCGACAGTTCCATCCTTCAGCCACCGCGCCGGGAACCAGCGGGCGTTCTTGACGTGAACATGCGAGAGATATGGGCCGAGCATCTCGAGGCTGAGGCGGTGCGTCTCGTAGCCTTCGAACACCATGTTCCCCGCATCGTGAATGACGCCGACGTGGGCCGGGTCGAGCCCATCGAGGAACAGCCGTGCCGAGCTGGCGGACGGGGTGATCGAGCGATGATGCAGCTCGAGCAACGCCTGCAGGCCATGCCGGGCGGCGAGCTCGGCAACGCCCTTGTACTGTTCGCGGGCGCGGTCCCAGATCGGCGTGAATGGATCAGTTCCGTTGTAATTCGGCACACGGACCCGCAATTTGGGAACCCCGAGAGCCTTGGCTCCCCGCATTGCGGCGTCCGTTTCGTCGAGATCTTCGCACGAGACATAGGTGCCGATGGAGGGCATCTCGAGCCCGGCGTCCTCCGCCAGCTTCCTGATCCGGGGCGCTTCGCTTTCGAGGCCGGTGAACGGGATCGTCGCCTTGTTGGCGGACCAGAAGCCTCCCCCCGCATGATCGGGATCCTGGTCGATCACGCGCCACTCGACACCGTCGTACCCGGACTCCCTGATCTTCGTGACAGCTTCCTCCGGGGTATATTCGGGAACAGAGACGGTGAATACCGCAAACTTCATAATTGTTCTCCCGCGCTCGACACCTGGCATGGCGTCACTTGGCATGGTCAGATCCGGGCGATGTCGATCCGCTGGCCGGTCCGCGCCGATTCGTAAATCCCCAGAATGACATCGACGGCCCTGCGCGCTTCCCGGCCGGGGAATGGCGGCTCCTCGCCGGCTGCAAGCGAGTCGAAAATGAGCGTGAGCTGGCGCAGATGGCCCTCGCCGAACGATTCGTCAGGCTTCCAGCCGTCGACAAGACGGCGATCGTCGTCGGTCAGCAGATCGTCGGAAAGCTCCGCCGTTCCTTCCCAGAACGAGACGGCATTGTTCTCGAGCACGACCCGGCCCTCGGAGCCGATAATCTCGATTTTGGTGGGATGATCCTTTTTCGATGCGGTCGTCCCCAGGATCGCACCGAGAGCCCCGGAGGTGAAGCGCACACTCGCGGCGCCGGCATCCTCCGTCTCGATCCGGTGCCCGAGGGTCGCGACGTGGGCCTGAACCGAGGCAACACCGCCCATGAGCCACTGGAGGGCATCGATCATATGGATCGACTGGTTAATCAACACGCCGCCGCCATCGAGCGCCCAGGTTCCGCGCCACCCACCGTTCGCGTCGTAATAGTCCTGCGTCCGCATCCAGTAGACGAAGGCGGTGCCGAAGATTGGAGTCCCGACGAGGCCTGCCTCGATCGCACGGCGGACCTTGAAGACATCGCGGGAGAGACGGTTCTGGAAGATCACGGCCAGCCGGACCCCGGCCCTGTCGGTTGCCTCGATCATCCGGGTCGCGCCGTCATGGGTGATCGACATGGGCTTTTCGGTAATCACATGCTTGCCCGCGCCCGCGGCGAGAATCGACTGCTCCGGATGCAGACCGGAGGGTGTCCCCAGGATCACGACATCAAGACCGGGATGCGCCAGCATGTCCACGAACGAGTCGTACCAGACCGCGTTGGTTGCCGTCGCGAGAGCCCGCCCCGCCTCTTCGCGGGGCTCGGCCACGGCCACGACCCGGGCGTTGGGAATGCGCTCCAGAGCTCGCGAGTGGACCTGACCGATTGTTCCGGCACCGACAATACCGACGTTGAATCCATCTGCCACGATGCCACTTCTCCCGCGTAAGATCGCCCCTCGGTGTACGCCGCATGCGCCGCCTGGCGCACTTCGCGCTACATCGCCATCACGTCCGCTGCTTCCCTATCGCGAGGATGCTATACGCGGCGACCCATTCCGGCAACTGGTCCCATGGGCCATCGTTCGATCGCGAGGGAGGCGGCCGCGTGCCAAGAACCGACTGGTACAAGAAGGATGTCGTGCTCCAGTGGGAGAAGATGTCGCTCTCGTTCGCGGTCGCGCAGGACTTGTTCAGTAGCCATGCGGTGGATGCGGGGAGCAGGCTCCTCCTCCGATCGATCGAGCCCAACGCGTTTCCGGAGCGCGGCGTCGCGCTCGATTTCGGTTGCGGGTATGGCGTGCTTGGGCTGGCGTGGAAGGCGCGCATGCCTGGCTGGGACGTTCGGCTGATCGATCGTGATGCGCTCGCGGTGGAGTTCACCGCCTGGAATGCGGAGCGTCTCGGCTTCGCCACGGGCAGTGGCGTGTCATGGTCGGTCGGGCTAGGGCCCGGGGAGCCGCCCCCCGCCGGGTTCGATCTTGTCCTGTGGAACGTGCCGGGCAAGGCCGGGGAAGCCGTCCTGAAACGACTTGCAGAGGACATCGTGGACGGACTCGGGCAACACGGGATGGCCGCGCTGGTGGTCGTCAATCCGCTTGCCGCCGCATTGCGTGAGGGCTTCGCGGCGCGTACAGACCTCGACATCCTGCACGACCAGCGGTTTTCCGATCACACGGTCCTCCATGTCAAGAGGCGAGTCGACAGGAGATCGCCCGGGGACCGGCCAGGGCCGTTCGAACAGGGTGTATTCGATCGCGATCCGCGGGTGTTCGAGACGGCGGCTGGCGCGTACACAATCCGGCCCGTCGTTGGGCTACCCGAGTACGAGAGCCTGGCATTCGATAATCTGGTGATCGTTTCCGCTCTCGAGGCGCTGACCGATCGTCCGGAAGCGGTGATGATCGCCGGATGCGGCCAGGGGCATGTACCAGTCGCAATGCATCTCCTTCACGGTGTGACCAGCTTCACGCTGCTCGACCGGGACCTCCTGGCGCTGAATGCGTCGAAGCGTGCTCTCGCGGACCTTGGGGTGGAGGAGAACCAGGTATGGCTCGTGCCCGGCGTGGAGATCGACCCGGTTGAGCCGGGATCGCCACCGTTCGATTCGGTGGTCGTGCGCCTGGAAGACCAGCTTTCGGCAGCGGTGACACAAAGCTGGGTCGAGGGGATGGAGCGCCTATCGCGAGCGAACAGGCTGACGGTGATCGTGGGAGGCAGGTCGACGAGCGTCAGCCGCTGGCTCACGGCAGTCGCCCGGCGACGGAATTGGAAGATGCGATCACGTCTGAAACGGCATGGCGCCAGTGCGGCCGTTCTGCGCGTTGGAGGTCCCGGGTGAGTCGAGAAAGGGAGAGCCGGACCTTGACTGATAGTCCGGCGCGCCGTACAATTACCCCTTGTGGCCGCCACCGTGCGGTCGCATGTGCGGTTGTGGCTTCAAACCGTCGATTCCCTGAAGCCAGGTAGATCAACCGACTCGGAACGGAAGGCGCCGCAGCTGCGTCCCCAGCATGGGGTACACCACACCCGACGGGAGTGGAGCGCAGAGCACGGAACTTTCGCCATCTGTCCGGTGAGGAGCTTTTCGTGCCGACGATCAATCAGTTGGTTCGCAAGGGCCGAAAAAGCGTCAAGAAAAAGACCAAGGCACCAGCACTTCGCTTCACCAACAGCGCGGCTGGCCGTTACGCCGGAACACTGCGTACTGGCACGTTTGCGCCGCAGAAGCGGGGCGTCTGCACCCAGGTCAAGACCATGACGCCGAAGAAGCCCAACTCGGCATTGCGCAAGATTGCCCGCGTTCGTTTGACCAGTGGGGTCGAAGTGACCGCCTACATTCCGGGCGAGGGGCACAATCTGCAAGAGCATTCGATGGTCCTGATTCGCGGCGGCCGGGTGAAAGATTTGCCGGGCGTTCGCTATCACATCATTCGTGGAGCCCTTGACGCTCGCGGGGTCGATAACCGCAAGCAGGCGCGATCCAAGTACGGAACCAAGGCCCCCAAGAAGAGCTAGGCGCCGCAAGCGCTGCCGGCTCGGGTGCCCCCGCTACGGCGGAACTGAGGGAACTGGATGCGAAGAGCGGACCGACGTCTTGGAAGGCGCCGACCGCTTTTTCGTGTGTCCGGGGACCACGGTTCCGGGTCGCGTTTGGCGAGGAATGTCTCCGGCAGGATCACGAGCGTGGTTGTGCCGGGACGCAATGACGAATGGCGCTGCATGACCCGGTTCGCCGGGCCAGTGCGGCATCGAACCTGAATGCACGAATGATTCGAAGGGGCGCTCCGGCGCCAATCCCGGATCTGGTGAAAGCGTTCAGGCATGAAGGCAGGACAATCACATGCCCAGGCGATCACGAATCCAGCGACGTACTCCGGTGCCGGACGCCCGCTATCACAGCGAGCTTGTCACGCGCTTCATTAACAAGATCATGCAGCGCGGCAAAAAGGGTCTGGCCGAGCGCATCATGTACGACGCGTTGCAGATCATTCAGGATCGAACAGGACGCGACCCGCTCGAAGTCTTCGAGCACGCCGTGACCAACGCGACGCCGATGCTGGAAGTCAAGCCTCGCCGGGTCGGCGGCTCGACGTACCAGGTCCCGGTGCAGATCGAAGGGCAGCGGCGACAGTCGCTGGCGATCCGCTGGCTTCTGACATCCGCTCGCACGCGGCCGGGCAAGATGATGTCCGAGCGCCTCGCCAACGAGCTGCTCGATGCCTTCAACGGTACGGGCGCCACGATCAAGCGGCGGGAGGATACCCATCGCATGGCGGAGGCGAACCGCGCCTTCTCTCACTTCCGATTCTAGACCGGGACCGTTCGGGGCGCTGATGCCCATGAGCCGGGACGAATGACGCACGCCGTTTGGGCGACGTTAAGGACAGGCAACACCAATGAGTGCTGGAACAGCGACCCAACCTAATCTGACCGATCCCCAGGTCGCGCTTCGCCGGACCCGTAATATCGGGATCATCGCGCACATCGACGCGGGCAAGACCACGACGACCGAGCGCATCCTCTTTTACACCGGTCGCGTCCACAAGACGGGCGAGGTCCATGAGGGTGCGGCGACGATGGACTGGATGGAGCAGGAGCGCGAGCGAGGGATCACGATCACCTCCGCCGCGACCACCTGTTTCTGGAACGATCACCGCATCAACATCATCGACACCCCGGGGCATGTCGACTTCACCGCCGAGGTCGAGCGATCGCTGCGGGTGCTCGATGGAGGCGTCGTCGTCTTCGACGCCGTGGCCGGTGTCGAGCCGCAATCCGAGACCGTCTGGCGTCAGGCCGACAAATACCATGTGCCGCGGATCTGCTTCATCAACAAGCTCGACCGGACCGGCGCGTCGTTCCAGCGCACGCTGGACATGATCGTCAGCCGCCTCAAGGCCAAGCCGGCCCCGATCCAGATCCCGATCGGCCTTGAAGCCGACCACGTCGGCATCGTCGACCTGATCGAGATGGAAGCCGTAACCTTCGAGGACAGCGACAAGGGCAAGGACCCGAAGCGCTCGGCAATTCCTGCGCACCTCCAGGCCGAGGCCGAGGCCGCTCGCGCACACCTTGTCGAGCTGGTGGCCGAAACCGATGAAGAGCTCACCATGCGGTATCTTGAAGGAGAGGAAATCTCCAACGAGGAGCTGGTTGCGGCGCTTCGCCGGGCAACGATCCAGAGCGAGTTGGTGCCGATCCTGTGCGGCTCGGCGCTCAAGAACAAGGGCGTTCAACCGATGCTCGACGGCATCGTGAATTACCTGCCGTCCCCGCTCGATGTCCCGCCGATGGTCGGGTTCGACCCGCGCGACGAGTCGGAAGCGCTGCGTGAGCCGGACCCCAAGGCGCCGTTCTCGGCGCTGGCGTTCAAGATCGCGTCCGACCCGCACGTCGGCAAGCTCTGCTACATCCGTGTCTATTCCGGCACGCTGCAGTCGGGCTCCTACGTGATGAACACGACCAAGGGGCAGCGCGAGCGGATCGGGCGTCTGTTGCAGATGCATTCGAACCATCGCGAAGAGATTTCCGAGGTGTCGGCGGGCAACATCTGCGCCGTGATCGGGCTCAAGAGCACCTATACCGGCGACACACTCTCCGATCCCAGCAAGCCGGTCGTGCTCGAGTCGATCACCTTCCCCGAGCCGGTCATTTCGGTTTCGGTCGAGCCCAAGACGCGGGCCGACCAGGACAAGATGGGCGCGGCTCTCGCCCGCCTCGCGGACGAGGATCCGACGTTCCGCGTCCGCACGATGGAGGAGACCGGCCAGACCGTGATCGACGGGATGGGCGAGCTTCACCTGGCGATCCTGGTCGACCGCATGATGCGGGAGTTCCGGGTCGAGGCAAACGTGGGGCGGCCGCAGGTGGCCTACCGCGAGACGATCACGGTTCCGGTGCGCGCCGAGGGCCGGCACGTCCGGCAATCGGGCGGCAAGGGCCAGTACGGTCACGCGATCGTCGAGTTCTCGCCACGGGAGCAGGGCGCAGGCTACGAGTTCGTCGACGGGGTCGTCGGGGGCAGCGTGCCACGCGAGTACATTCCGGCGGTCAACGCCGGTATCCGCGAGGCGCTGGATTCCGGTGGTAACGCCGGGTTCCCGGTCGTCGATGTCCAGGCTCGCCTGGTCGACGGGTCGTACCACGACGTGGACTCGTCGGAAATGGCGTTCAAGATCGCCGGCTCGCTCGCGGTCAAGGTCGCGCTCCAACGGGGCAAGTCCGTGATCCTGGAGCCGGTGATGACGGTCGAAGTGACGACGCCCGAAGAGTTCATGGGCGACGTCATCGGCGACCTCAACTCGCGGCGCGGGCAGATTCACGGCATGGAAGAGCGGGCTGGCGCCCAGGTAATCCGGGCCGAAGTCCCGCTGGCGAGCATGTTTGGCTATGTCACCGACCTCCGGTCGATGACGCAGGGGCGAGCGGTATCGTCGATGGAATTCCATCACTACGCGCCGCTTCCGGAGAGCCTGGCGCAGGAATTCGTGGCCAAGGCACAACGTACATAAGATTGCATGGTTCGGGAGGCACACGAGTGTCGCCCGGATGTTGGAAGTAACAGCCGCGCATAGTGCGCAGGGAGCAGGACGAGTGGGCAAGCAGAAGTTCGAGCGGTCGAAGCCGCACGTGAACGTGGGCACGATCGGGCATGTCGATCATGGCAAGACGACCTTGACGGCGGCGATCTCCAAGACGCTGGCGATGCAGGGGGGCGGGCAGTTCCGGGACTTCGGCTCCATCGACAATGCGCCGGAGGAGCGGGAGCGGGGCATCACGATCGCGACCAGCCACGTCGAGTACGAGACGCCGGCGCGGCACTATGCGCACGTGGATTGCCCGGGGCACGCCGACTACATCAAGAACATGATCACCGGGGCGGCCCAGATGGACGGGGCGATCCTGGTCGTGAGCGCCCCGGACGGCCCGATGCCGCAGACGCGCGAGCACATCCTGCTGGCGCGGCAGGTCCAGGTGCCGAACATCGTGGTCTTCCTGAACAAGGTCGACATGATGGACGACG
>CADCWJ010000418.1 GCA_902806365.1 uncultured Thermomicrobiales bacterium | reverse complement strand
GTCCGCCCCTTCAGCATCGATGTCCCGGAAGCGGCGCTCGTCGACCTCCGTCGCCGCATCGCGGATACGCAGTGGCCCGAGAAGGAAACTGTCGCGGATGAGTCCCAGGGCCTACCGCTCGCGACGATGCAGGAGCTCGCGCGCTACTGGGCGACGGATTACGACTGGCGCAAGGTCGAGGCGAAGCTGAAGGCCCTACCGCATTTCATCACCGAGATCGACGGACTCGACATTCATTTCATCCACGTTCGTTCGAAACACGAAAACGCGTTGCCGCTCATCGTCAACCACGGATGGCCGGGCTCGATCATCGAGCAGCTGAAGATCATCGGTCCGCTCACCGATCCAACCGCACACGGCGGGAGCGCGGAGGACGCGTTCGACATCGTAATCCCATCAATGCCGGGCTACGGGTTTTCGGGCAAGCCAACGAGCACCGGCTGGGGCCCAGAGCGCATGGCACGTGCCTGGGCAGAACTGATGAAGCGCCTCGGCTACACCCGCTACGTCGCCCAGGGCGGCGACTGGGGTGCGTTCGTCGTCGACTACATGGGCTTGCAGACACCTGAGGGACTGCTCGCCATCCACACCAACTACCCTGGAAGCGTTCCAGCCGACGTCTACACGGCGCTCCTGGCGGGCGACCCGCCGCCCTCCGGTCTCTCGGCTGAGGAACTACGCGCCTATGAGCAGCTGGACAGAACGTTCCAGCAAAGAGTCGCCTACGCCAAGTACATGGCGGCGCGCCCGCAAACGTTGTACGGCATCGCGGATTCACCCGTCGGCTTGGCCGCCTGGCTTCTCGACCACGATGATGGTGGCGGCCAGCCGGCGGCGGCGGTCCTCGCGGCTCTGAACCGGACCACGAGCGCAACGGGCGAACTGACGCGTGACGACATCCTCGACAACATCACGCTCTACTGGCTGACGAACACGGGGGTCTCTGCGTCTCGTCTCTACTGGGAATACAAGGGTGGCTTTTGGGACGCCAAGGGCGTCTCCATTCCGGTGGCCGCGAGCGTCTTTCCCGGCGAGGCATATCAAGCCCCGCGGAGCTGGACCGAGCGGGCCTACCCCAACCTCATCCACT
>CADCWJ010000417.1 GCA_902806365.1 uncultured Thermomicrobiales bacterium | reverse complement strand
TGGTGACCAATGGCGACCAGCGGGACATCTTCGTCGAGACCCGGGACTGGCAGATCCTCGAGTTCTGACGATTCTGCGCGAAGTACTCGAATTGGCACGAACGATGTTGCCCATGTCGAGCCGTCAGGGGCATGGGGCGGAGAGGGGAGGAGCGATGGGAGACGCGATCGCGGCGAATGTCGAATCGGACCTCGATGCGGTCGTCGAGCGTTGCCTGGCGGTGCTGCGGCAACGCCCGAGTGCAGTGCTGAGTGACATTGATGGGACGATCAGTGAGATCGCCTCCACTCCCGACGAGGCTACCGTGCATCGTGATGCCCACGATGCGCTCGTCCGTCTGATGGGACTCATTGACGTCGTCGGGATCGTGACGGGACGGGCGGCGGAGGCGGGTGAAGGCATGGTCGCAATCCCCGACCTCCTGTGCATTGGCAACCACGGTCTCGAGCGCCGGCGGGCCGGAGTTAGCTGGGAGCACCCGGCCGGTGTCTCGGCGGTGACTGGGATCGCTGCTGCCCTCGATGCCATCCGAGCCGGTGCGGAGCGGGCGGGTATCGTCGAGGGGATCATCTACGAAAACAAGCGGCTGACCGGGACCGTGCACTACCGCCTCGCTCCGGAGCCCGAGGTGGCGAGGGCGACCCTGCTACGGCTCGCCGAGGCCGCCTCGGATCGCCACGGCCTCCGGATCACCGAGGGGAGATTCATCTTCGAGCTGCGACCGATGGTGATCATCAATAAGGGGACCGCGATCCGCGACCTGATCTCCGAGGAAGGGTTGAAGGGGGTCGTGTTCATGGGTGACGACGTGACGGACGTCGACGGGTTTGACACCCTCCGCGCCGTCCGTGACGGCGGAGATGTCGCGTCGCTCTCGATCGGGGTGGTCGCCTCGGAAACGCCCCGGGTGGTCTATGATCGGAGCGATGTCCGGGTCCCCGGCGTCCCGGCCGCGGCGACGCTGTTGGTCCGTTTGGCAGACAGGTTGGACGAGATCCCGAGGAGTGAGGGTCCAGATGGACAGGCGTGATGAGGTGACGCGAACGCACCGGACCATCACCACGCTGGTGGCGGCGGTGGTAGTCGCGACGTTGATGACAGTTCCGTGGGCACCGGCGGCGAGCGCCGCACCACCTTGGCGTCAGGAATTCCCAGAGCGAGACCGGCCAGTGACGGTGACGATCGGCGGCAAGACGCTCGCGGTCGAGGTCGCCGACGAGGGGCCGGAGCAGTCACTCGGCCTCGGCCAGCGCGATGGCCTGATGCCAGGGACCGGGATGCTCTTCCAGTTCCCGGACTCGCGAGAGCGGAGCTTCTGGATGTTCGGGATGCGGTTCTGCCTCGACATCATCTGGATCGATGGCGACCAAATCATCGGTGCGGCGGAATCCGTCTGTCCGTCCCCCGCGGGAACGCCGACGAGGGACCTCCCTTCCTTTGCTTCACCAGGTCCGGCCGACCGAGTGCTGGAGGTTCCGGCCGGATTCATGGCGGCGCATGGTGTGGTCGCCGGAGATCGGATCACGGTCGGTCCCGCTCGGGACGCAGCACGCTGACGAACGTCCTTTCCGCCGGGTACGGAGTCGTCAGCGTCCGGACGCACAGACATGGCAGGTCCTTTGACACCCGGGTCGACCCCCTGCTAGACTGACGACTCCCAAGCGGGACACTATGTCGCCGCGCCTGGGGACTGGGCGATGAACGGAAGTAGTAGCTCCCGTCTCAAGAGAGATGCCGTTCGGTGCGAGGCATCAGCAGGGGAGCGAACTCGTCCCGGAGCCCCCGTCGTGATCCGCTTCGCGGGGTAGCGATGGCGGTTTGCCCCCGATATCGGGCGAAGAGAGTGGATCGGTCCGGCGCGACCGCGACCAGGTGAAACCCGGGGGGCTGTAGCTCAGCTGGGAGAGCGCAACACTGGCAGTGTTGAAGTCAGGGGTTCGAGTCCCCTCAGCTCCACCCCCAACGCCTGGAGAGCGCGCCGCACGGACGGATCAAACAGGGTGGTACCGCGGAAGCGCACCCCATGGGTGAGAGCCTTTCGTCCCTGACCGGGGCGAGGGGCTCTTGGCGTTTTTCGGGGTTTCCGGCCGGGACGGGCACCCGTAGGAGGTGGTGGAGATGGTCGAAGCGATCGTGCGTGGTGGGACGACGGGGGACAGACCAGGTTCGAACTATGTGCCCGCTGAAGTGGAGGCACGATGGTTGAGGAAATGGGAAGAGAGCGGCCTCTACCACGTCGCCGACGACGCTGACCGGCCGAAGTGGTTTTCCCTGACCATGTATCCCTATCCATCTGGCATCCTGCACATGGGGCATTGGTATGCCTTCTCGGTGCCGGATGCATTCGCTCGGTACAAGAGGATGCGGGGTCATAACGTCATGTTCCCGATGGGGTTCGACGCCTTCGGCCTGCCCGCCGAGAACGCGGCGATCCGCAATGGGATCCACCCCGCCGTCTGGACCACCGACAACATCGCCCAGATGCGGGACCAGTTCCGGGCCATGGGCATGATGATCGACTGGGAACGCCAGATCGCGTCCTGCGATCCCGAATTCTACCGCTGGAACCAGTGGTTCTTCCTGCGGATGTTGGAGCGAGGCTTAGCCTACCGCTCGAACGGGGCAGTCTGGTGGTGCCCGAACGACCAGACGGTGCTCGCGAATGAGCAGGTGCTCGAGGGCAACATTTGCGAACGGTGTGGTGCGGAAGTCATCCGACGCGACCTGGAGCAGTGGTACCTGCGCATCACCGACTATGCGGAGGAGCTGCTGCGCGAGGCCCAGGACCTGGATTGGCCCGACCGAGTCAAGACCCTGCAGCGGAACTGGATCGGCCGATCAGAGGGCGCCCGGCTCCGGTTCGACCTCGTCGGCGGTGACTCGGCAGCCGAGCCGTTGGAGGTCTTCACCACCCACCCGGAGACCGTCTGGGGAGCCACATTCATGGTCCTGGCCCCGGAGCACCCCGCGGTCGAGACCTTGACGACAGAAGAGCAGCGCGAAAGAGTCGCGACCTATGTCGAACGCGCCAAGGCTGAGACGGAGATCGAGCGGGCGTCACTCGACGAATCCCGGCCGAAGACCGGCATCTTCACCGGAGGCCACGCGATCAACCCGGTCACCGGTGAGTCGATCCCCGTCTGGATCGCGGACTACGTGCTGATGGGGTACGGGACCGGCGCGATCATGGCCGTCCCGGCGCACGATGCGCGTGACTTCGCGTTCGCCCGGGCACACGGCCTGCCCATCCGGCCGGTGATCCAACCGGACGACGCCGAGCCGCTGGACGGCGTGGCGATGTCGGGCGCGTACTTGGGTCCGGGCACCATGGTCAACTCCGGCCCGATCGACGGACTCCGGATGCCCGAGCAGATGCCCGCGGTCCTGGACTGGGTGGAGGCCAATGATCGGGGTCACCGCGCGGTGAACTACAGGCTGCGGGATTGGTTGATCTCCCGCCAGCGCTACTGGGGGACCCCCATTCCGATCATCTATTGCGATGCCTGCGGCATCGTTCCCGTTCCGGATGCCGACCTACCGGTGATCCTCCCGCTCGACGCCGAGTTCGCCCCGACCGGACAAAGTCCTCTCGTCTCCAACGAGGCGTTCGTCTCGGTTTCGTGCCCGTCGTGTGGTGGTCCGGGGCGCCGGGAGACAGATACGATGGACACGTTCGTCGATTCGAGCTGGTATTGGTACCGCTACACCAGTCCCCATCTCGACTCGGCACCGTTCGACCGGGAGCTGGTCGCGGCGTGGACACCTGTCGATCTCTACTGCGGCGGGATCGAGCACGCGATCCTGCACCTGCTCTATGCCAGGTTCTGGACCAAGGTGACGCGGGACCTGGGCCTGATCGAGCACGGCGAACCCTTCCTCCGCCTCCGCAACCAGGGCATGATCCTCTCGGCGGAAGGCGTCAAGATGAGCAAGAGTCGGGGTACCCAGGTTGGACCCGACGATCTCGTCGCCGCCCACGGAGCGGACGCCCTGCGACTGCACCTGATGTATCTCGGCCCGTGGGACCAGGGTGGACCGTGGAATGACCGGGGCATCACCGGGATGGAGCGGTTCATCCGCCGCGCCTACCAGGTGGTCGAGGATGCCGCGTCAGTATCCGACCGAATCGACAGCGATCCTCATGGCCAAGCCGACATCCGGCGCTTGACCCACCAGACGATCGCTCGGGTTACCACCGACATGGAGGCGTTCGGTGTCAACACGATGGTGGCTGCCCTGATCGAGTTCACCAACGCCCTCTTTGCCGGGCGCCAGTCGGATGTGGCACGAACGCCGGCCTGGCGCGAAGCAGCGGAGTCACTGGTCCTCCTGATGGCCCCCAGCACCCCATTCGTCGCCGAGGAGATGTGGTCGATGCTCGGGCATGCAGATTCGGTCCACACCCAGTGGTGGCCAGAGGCGATCGAAGAGTACTTGCGGGTCACCG
>CADCWJ010000416.1 GCA_902806365.1 uncultured Thermomicrobiales bacterium | reverse complement strand
TTCGCCAGGCACCCCCAATCGAGTCATGATTAAGGAACACGTCTTTGATTGAACGGTACACGAGGCCGGCGATGGGCTCGATCTGGGCCGAGCCGACCAGGATCCAGCATTGGCTTGCCGTCGAAATTGCCGTCTGCGAGGCCTGGGCGCGGCGAGGCAGGATCCCCGCCGAGGCTATGGAGCATATTCGGCGCGCGACCTGCGACCTCGATCGCATGCGGGAGATCGAGCGGGAAACCGACCATGATGTGATCGCATTTTTGCGCGCCACGGGCGAATCGGTCGGCGATGCCGCTCGTTACATCCATCTTGGCTTGACCTCGTCCGATGTCGTCGATACCGGCCTGGGACTTCAGGCACGGGACGCTGCCCGACTGCTGGGTGACGAGCTGCAAATGCTGGGACACGTCGTGGCCCGCCGGGCCTTCGAGCATAAACGGACGATCACGATCGGTCGGTCGCACGGAATGCACGCCGAACCGACCACCTTCGGATTGAAACTGGCGGTCTGGTTCGATGAGCTCCGGCGGCACGCGGCGAGGCTCGCGTTGGCGTCAGAGGACATCGGCGTCGGCCAGATATCGGGGGCGGTTGGCAGTCATGCCCACATTCCCCCGGACCTGGAGGCGGAAGTATGCGCGGAGCTTGGCCTGGGCGTCGAGCTGGCATCGAACCAGGTCGTCCAGCGCGATCGCCATGCCTTCTTCCTGGCGGTCCTGGCCGGTATCGCGGGCACCCTCGAGAAAATGACGGTCGAGGTGCGGCACCTCCAGCGAACTGAAGTAGGGGAAGTGGAGGAACACTTCGACGAGGGAAACCAGGGGTCCTCCGCGATGCCGCACAAACGCAATCCGCACCAATCCGAGCGAATCGCCGGTCTCGCCCGGTTGCTCCGGGGGTATGCCCAAGCCGGGTTCGAGAACGTCCCGCTGTGGCACGAGCGTGACATCAGTCACAGTTCGGCGGAACGCGTGATCTTCCCGGACGCCTGCATCGTGCTGGATTTCATGCTCGCCGAGACACGCGACATCATCGACTCCCTGGTCATCCACGAGCACAGGATGCTGGCCAACCTCGAGAGCTCCGGTGGCCTCATTTATTCCCAACGTGTGCTGTTGGCGCTGGTCGACGCCGGAATGGACCGGCAGGAGGCTTACAGGGTGGTCCAGCGCCACGCGCGTGCCGCCTGGGACGGAGGGGACCCCTTCCGCGACCGGCTCGCCAGCGACCCGGTCGTGACCGCGCGGTTGACATGCGATCAGTTCGACGAGCTGTTCGACCCGTGGCGACAGTTGGAGCATCTCGACGCATTGTTCTCCCGTCTTGGCCTGGACGAGGTCGCTCGTGTCGCCTCCTGATCCGCCCCTCGATCCAACGACCGTAACGATGGTCCGCCTGCGCGAGTACCCCTTGCTCCGCTCAGGCAAGGTCCGCGACTTGTTCGACCTGGGCGACAGCCTGCTGATCGTCGCCACCGATCGCCTTTCGGCGTTCGATGTGATCTTGCCGACGCCAATTCCGGGCAAGGGCCGAATCCTCTCTGCCATATCGGATTTTTGGTTCGAACGCACGTCGGACATCATCCCCAGCCATCGGACCGGGCGGTCGCTTGACGAGCTGGTCCTTCTCGACGACGAACGCACGATCCTGGAGGGACGCTCCTCAATCGTCCGAAAGGCGGCGAGAATCGATATCGAGTGCGTCGTTCGCGGATACCTCGCCGGCTCCGGCTGGAAGGAATACGCAGCGTGCGGAACATTGGCGGGGAGCAAACTGCCCGCGTCACTCCGACCGGGAGCACGGTTGCCCGAGCCAGCATTTACTCCGGCGATCAAGAACGATGCGGGGCATGACCACAACATCTCCCGGACCGATCTGGTGAACGTGGTAGGTCGTGATCTGGCACACGTCCTCGAAACCCGGAGCATGGAGCTCTATCGGCGAGGTTCGGAGATCGCCGCGCGAGCGGGCTTTACGCTGGCCGACACCAAGTTGGAGTTCGGCTGGATCGACCAGCAACTCACACTGATCGACGAGGCGTTCACGCCCGACAGCTCACGCTACTGGGACATGACATTGCCCGCATCGGCAACGGAACCCGTGAGCTTCGACAAGCAGGTTGTCCGGGATTGGCTGGAGTCGACCGGTTGGGACAAACAGGCTCCGGGACCGGCGCTCCCCGAACTGATCGTAAGCAAGGCGCGAGCCCGGTACCGCGACGTCCTGGAGCGGCTGACCAGTATCGAGCAGAACGGAGACACGACGTGAAAGGTGATTCCCTCGGGCGACAGCCCTGGATTATCGAAGCCGAGATCATGCCTCGAAGCGGCGTGAACGATCCTCAGGGAGAAGCGGTGATGTCGGGATTGCATGCGCTCGGCTTCTCCGGGGCCACGCGGGTCCGTTGCGGTACGGTGATCCGGATAGAAACCGTGGCGTCATCCGAGGCCGACGCGATCCGGCAGGGGACGGAGATGTGCGAGCGGCTCCTGGCCAACCCCGTCATCGAGCAGTACGTCGTGTCTGCATCCCTGGCCACCGCGGCGTCGCGATGACCTCCGACAAGGTGATCGGTGTCGTCTCGTTTCCAGGAAGCAACGGTGACCATGACGCGCTTCATGCGGTCTCGGCCGGTCTTGGCGTCGATGCGCGGCCGATCGACTATCGGTCGACTGACCTCTCGGGGGTGCATGCCCTGATCCTGCCGGGCGGATTCTCCTATGGGGATGCCCTTCGCTGTGGAGCGATCGCCCGCTTTGCCCCGGTAATGACGGCCGTGCACGACTTCGCCGCGGGCGGCGGGCCCGTGCTCGGCATTTGCAACGGATTCCAGATCTTGTGCGAGGCGCACCTCCTACCAGGAGTGTTGCTCCGCAACAAATCGCTGAAATTTCATTGTTTCCGCACCCTCATCCGGATCGACAATGCCGCGACAGCGTGGACGTCCGATCTCACCGTGGGGGACATCCTCGAACTTCCCGTCGCGCACGGGGAGGGCGCCTTCTATGCCGATCCGGCCGCCATCCAGCGTCTGGAGGCGAACGGGCAGGTGGTGGCGCGATACTGTGACCCCGACGGGACCGCTTCTGAAGTGGCGAATCGCAACGGATCGACCGGCGGGATCGCGGCAATCTGCAATGAATCCCGAAACGTCGTCGGGCTCATGCCCCACCCGGAGCGGGCAACGGATCCGCTCCTCGGCGGCACGGACGGTCTCCGGTTCCTCCGTGGCGTCCTCTCGACCCTGCCGGTCTAGCCGGGTTGCAGCGGAAGGCGTCGACCTTCCCGGCCGTCGGCACAATCCTGAAAGGACAAGCACTGTGAGCGAGCATCCAGACCTTGGCAAACTCAAGGAACGCCTCGGTGAGATCAGCGATCTGCGCGGCGCGCAGTCGCTCCTTGGCTGGGACCAGCGGACCATCATGCCGCAGAAGGGCGCCGGGGTCCGGGCGAGCCGGATCGCGACGCTCGGCAAGATCAGCCACGACCTGTTCGTCGCTGACGAGACCGGACAGCTGCTCGACAGCCTCACCGAGCTCGAACAATCGCTGCCGTTCGACTCCGACGATGCCAGCCTCATCCGAGTCACCCGCCGCGATTACGAGAAGGCGAAGGTCATCCCGACCGAACTCACGGTGGCGTTCTCGCTCGCAGAAAGCGCCGGATACCAGGCGTGGGTCGAGGCCCGTGCCACGTCCGATTACACAATCCTTCTTCCTCACCTGGAACGCATCGTCGAGCTTCATCGACAGGCGATCGCGCTCCATCGCGCCGCAAACGAAGAGGTGGAGGACGACTACGACATCCTGCTCGACGATTACGAGCCGGGGCTCAAGGCATCAGAGGTCAGCCGTGTCTTCGACCTCCTCAAGAATGCGACGATTCCCCTGGTGGAGCACATACGCGCCAAACCGGACGCCGTGGACGACAGCCTGGTCCATGGCGATTTTCCGGTCGAGACGCAGCGGTCTCTCGTCACCACACTTGCCAGGCGATTGGGGTACACGGACGACGCCTGGCGGCTGGACACAACGCAGCATCCGTTCGCCAGCTCGATGAGCACGCAGGACATCCGGATCACGACTCGCTACTACCCGGATTTCCTCAACCCGGCCCTCTTCGGCACCATGCACGAGTTCGGTCACGGGCTCTACGAGCATGGCGTCAGCCCGGAACTCGAGCGCACCCCCCTGTGCCGGGGAGCCTCGATGGCCTTTCACGAGTCCCAGAGCCGGATGTGGGAAAACCTGATCGGGCGGGGGCGGCCGTTCTGGGACTACGGTCTGCCCGAGTTGAAGCGGGCGTTCCCGGATCATTTCGCCGGTGCCGACGAGGACGCCATCTACCGGGCCGTCAACAAATTCGGTCCGTCGCTGATCCGGGTCGAAGCCGATGAGCTGACCTATAACCTGCACATCATCATTCGCTTCGAGCTGGAGCGGGACATCTTCTCTGGTACGGTCCCGCTGGCCGATCTGCCAGCGGCCTGGAACGCCAAGGTGCAGGAGTATCTTGGCATCGACGTTCCCGACGACGCCCAGGGCGTGCTGCAGGACGTCCACTGGGGCTCGGGGGCATTCGGGTATTTCCCGACCTATGCCCTCGGCAACGTCGTCGCCGCGCAGCTCTGGGAACGGATTGCCCGCGATCTGCCGGATCTCGACGGTGATGTCTCAAGGGGAGACTTCGGCCCGCTGCGAGACTGGCTTGGCGAGAACATCCATCGCCACGGGCGGAAATTCGGGCCGAACCAGTTGCTGGAGCGCGTCGTGGGCGTCGACCGGTTCGACCCACAGCCGCTCGTTCGGTATCTGACGACCAAGGTGGAGGGGCTGTACGGCGCGTAAGCATGCCCGCCATCGCGTTGGTTCGGGCCGTCAGTCGGTTCCCCGAACCAGGACGACCCCGAGCAACAACGCTCCGATCCCCATGAGGCGGGCGAGGCTGATCGGACGCACCGTCGTGCCAAACGCACCGATGTGATCGAGCACGACCGAGCCGATCAACTGCCCGGACACGATCGATGCGAAGAACACCGCCAGGCCCAGCCGCGGTCCAACGAGCGACGCGGTAAGCAGGTAGGGGATTGCCGCCAACCCTGTCAAAAGGAGATGCGACGGCAGCCCATCGCCCGCGACGATCAGCGACGCGGCAAGAATGATTTAGAAGGTGACATAAGTCGCACCTGTTGCGAACGGGAACCTCAAGGCAGGCGGTGCTCCGGAAAAGGAGAGCGCCGCAAGAAGCAGCGCCATACCGAGCAGGGAGGCAAGCATCGAGATCCAGGTCGCCTCCCACGGCCCACGATCGCGGGAGATACCGCCGAGCAGGGCGATCTGCACCGCGTTGATGATCCCGGCACAGACCGCGGCCGCGATGAAGCCCCACTGCGTCAAGTGCGCACGATTCCCATTGGTGGCGGACC